>DAITNM010000001.1:0-27565 GCA_036834585.1 Thermodesulfovibrionales bacterium
GAAGTAATAGAGTGAAAAGAACACAGATGGACACAGATATTAATATTGTTAACAGATTGACACAGACTTCCGCTATAATCCGTATGTTTTTAATCAGGGATCATCTGTGTATAGAAGTGAGGAAAGGTTGAACCAGAAGATAAGAATAAAATTAAGGGCTTATGACCACAGGGTACTTGACAGGTCTGTAAAAGAGATAGTGGATACTGCCCAGAGGACAGGAGCAAGGATAGCAGGACCAGTGCCCTTACCCACGAAGATAAGTAAAATAACAGTTCTCAGGTCACCACATGTGGATAAAAAATCCAGAGAACAGTTTGAGATAAGGACTCATAAAAGATTAATAGACATATATGATCCAACGCCGCAAACTGTTGATGCCCTTATGAAGCTGGAGCTGCCTGCCGGTGTTGATGTGGAGATAAAGCTGTGACCGGCATTCTCGGGAAAAAGCTCGGTATGACACAGATATATATGGAAGACGGCAAAGCATGTCCTGTTACTGTTGTTGAAGCCGGTCCCTGTTGCGTTATACAGGTTAAGACGCTTGATAATGACGGATATGAAGCTGTTAAGGTTGGATTTATAGAGGCAAAGGAAAAGAAGTTGAAAAAGCCTATAGCAGGTGTTTTCAAAAAAGCAGGGGTCAAACCTTACAGGATTTTAAAAGAATTTCCTATGAGCGGGTTTAAGGTTGGTGAATTCTTGACAGTAGAAAAATTTGTAAAAGGAGATAAGGTTTCTGTTACGGGCGTCTCAAAGGGCAAAGGATTTCAAGGTGTTATGAAAAGGCATCACTATGCAGGCGGTCCGGGTTCCCATGGTTCAATGTTTAACAGGGCCCCTGGCTCAATCGGCTCAAGTTCTTTTCCCTCGAGGGTCTGGAAGAATAAAGCACTTCCCGGGCATATGGGTTCTGAGCGGGTAACCACAAAGAACCTTGAGGTTGTTGATGTGAAGAATGAACAGAACCTGCTCCTGATAAAGGGCGCTGTTCCAGGCGCTAATGGAGGTCTGCTGGAGATTCGGAAGGAAGACTGAGATGATAGAGGTTGAGATTAAAAACAGAAACAACGCTACTGTAGGGAATATCAAACTTAATGACAAAGTTTTTTCTGTCCCAATAAATGGGCCTTTACTCCATGATGCAGTGGTAAATTATCTTGCAAACCAGAGACAGGGCACTCATGCAACAAAGACAAAGGGGCTTGTCTCAGGTGGCGGGAAAAAACCCTGGAAACAGAAGCATACGGGAAGGGCAAGGGCAGGAAGCATCCGCTCTCCTTTGTGGAGGGGAGGCGGGATTGTTTTTGGGCCGCAGCCGAGGGATTACTCCTATAATCTTCCCAAAAAGGCAAAAAGGCTTGCCCTGAAGACAGCCCTTTCTTTAAAGATGTCAGATGGAGCAATTACGATTATTGACGGATTATCAATGGATAAACCAAAAACAAAAGAAATAATAGCGACGTTGAAAAACCTCGGGCTGGAAGGAGAAAAGGTGCTCATCATAACACCTGAAAACGATAAAATTATTACACTTTCCGCGAGGAATATCCCCGGTGTGAAGGTAGTCAGGGTTTCGGACCTGAATTCCTACGATGTGCTGGTTCATGGCAGACTGCTTATGACAAAAGATGCAGTCACCAAATTGGCAGGTGAAGAGATTAAGTAAATGAAAAGTCTCTATACGATTATTAAAAAACCACTCTTTACAGAAAAAGGGAGTCAACTGAAAGAATCAGAAAACAAGGTATTGGTTGAAGTTAGTAATGATGCGAACAAGCTTGAGATTAAAAAGGCTATAGAAGAGATCTTCAAAGTTAAAGTGGAAAAGGTTTCGACAATAAATAGAAAGGGTAAATGGAAGAGATATGGAAAGTTTATTGGAAAGAGACCTAACAGGAAGAAAGCGATAATTACCCTTAAGAAAGGTGAAAAACTCGATTTTATTGAGGGTGTATAATGGGTATTAAAAAATATAATCCAACATCACCTGGCAGAAGATTTCAGACAGTATCTGATTTTTCTGATATTACAAAAGACACGCCTTTCAAGCCTCTCCTGAGACCTATCAAAAAGACTGGTGGAAGGAACAACAGCGGGTGCGTTACTGCCTGGCATAGAGGGGGGGGTGAAAGAAGAGCTTTCAGGGTCATCGATTTCAAGAGGGAAAAGATTGGTGTTCCAGCAGAAGTTGAAACTATAGAGTATGATCCCAACAGGTCGGCAAGAATCGCCCTCCTTAAATACAGGGATGGTGACAGGAGATATATAATTGCGCCCATGGGACTTAATGTAGGGGACAATATCTTATCAGGTAAAGGTGCAGAGATAAGAATTGGCAATACCCTTCCTCTAAGTGATATGCCCTTGGGGACTTTTATTCATAATATTGAACTCAGACCTAAAGAGGGTGCTAAGCTTGTGAGAAGCGCAGGGGCTTCAGCACAGCTTATAGTAAAAGAGGAGACTTATGTTCAGGTGAAACTTTCATCAGGTGAGGTCAGAATTATACCCTCAGGCTGCATGGCAACAATCGGGCAGGTTAGTAATCCTGACCATGAAAATATCTCTTTTGGTAAGGCAGGCAGAAAGAGAATGTTAGGGAAGAAACCTCATGTAAGGGGTGTTGCAATGAACCCCGTAGACCACCCACTCGGTGGTGGTGAAGGAAAAGCTTCAGGCGGCAGGCCTGCATGCTCTCCCTGGGGGAAGCCTGAAGGGATTAGAACAAGACATAACAAAAGGACTGATATGTTTATTGTAAAAAGGAGGAAATGAGTTGCCAAGGTCCTTAAAGAAAGGTCCCTTTGTGGATGAGAAGCTTATGAAGAAGGTCAAAGTAATGATAGAAAGTGGTGAAAAGAAGATTATCAAGACTTGGTCCCGACGTTCTACAGTATTGCCTGAATTTATAGGATATACATTTGCAGTTCATAATGGTAAAAAATTTATACCTGTATATATTACGGAAAATATGGTTGGTCATAAGCTTGGGGAGTTTTCACCAACAAGGACGTTCAGAGGACATGCACGTTCAGAAAAGGCTCCTAAAAGTTAGAAACAGTTGATTATGGAATCGAGAGCTATATTACGATATGCGCGGATAACGCCGAGAAAGGCGAGGAGGGTGGTAGACCTGGTAAAAGGCAAAAATGCCGGCGATGCCATCCTGTCTCTCCGCTTTATGCCATATAGAGGTGCAAGGATTGTTGAGAAAGTCCTGGAATCTGCGATGGCGAATGCTGAGCAGAAAAAGGCTGTTAATCCTGAATCAATGAAGATTGTAAAGGCTTTTGTTGATCAGGGGCCTGCAACGAAAAGGGTTGAACCGAGGGCAATGGGAAGGGCAAATGTTATTAAGAAAAGGACCAGTCATATTACACTGGTCTTATCAGAAGAATAGGAGGAAAATCTGGGTCAGAAGACACATCCAATAGGTTACCGGCTCGGCGTAATAAAGACATGGGATTCGAGATGGTATCTCAAAAAAGGATATACCGACCAACTTCTCGAAGACATAAGAATAAGGAGAATGCTTAAGAATAGGCTCTTCCATGCCGGAGTCTCTAAGATAGAAATAGAACGGGCAGGTCAGAATGTAAGAGTAGCAATTCATACTGCAAGACCCGGAATTATTATTGGTAAAAAAGGAGCTGAAGTTGAAAAGCTCAGGAAAGATCTTCAGCAGATGACAGGCAGAGAGATTTCGATAGATATAAAGGAAATAAGGAAACCTGAAATAGATGCACAACTGGTTGCAGAAAATATAAGTCTTCAACTTGAAAAGAGGGTTGCCTTTCGAAGGGCTATGAAGAAGGCCGTAACTTCTGCAATGAGGTTTGGTGCCCTCGGAGTGAAGGTATCATGTTCAGGAAGGCTCTCTGGGTCCGAGATAGCACGCTCGGAATGGTACAGGGAGGGCAGGGTCCCGCTCCATACATTGAGGGCAGATATAAACTTTGGATTTACAGAGGCAAGGACGACCTATGGTGCTATTGGGGTTAAGGTATGGATATATCATGGTGATGTCCTGCCTGAAGGCATAGGGGCTTCGCTCCCTACATCCTGATGAAAAAAGATTTTATCGTTAAAGAAGCATGATGATGTGGTGTAACTATGTTAATGCCTAAAAAGGTTAAGTTCAGGAAGATGCAGAAAGGTAGGATGGACGGTAAAGCCTACAGGGGCTCTACAGTCTCCTTTGGAGAATTTGGGTTGAAGGCACTTGAACCCGGTTGGCTTTCCAGCAAGCAGATCGAGGCAGCAAGAATTGCTATTACACGTCATGCAAAAAGAGGTTGTAAGGTATGGATTAGAGTCTTTCCTGATAAACCGATAACCAAAAAGCCTGCTGAAACGAGGATGGGAAAAGGTAAAGGGGCACCTGAATACTGGGTTGCTGTCATAAAACCAGGAAGGATTCTATATGAGATGTCGGGTGTCACCGAGGATCTTGCAAAAGAAGCTTTTCGTCTTGCTTCTCATAAATTGCCTGTAGCAACAAAGTTCATAAAGAGGGAAGAGGAAGTTCTATGAAACCTTCTGAATTCAGGGAGATGACAGTAGAGGAGTTAACAAGCAAGGAACATGAACTCAGGAGGGAACTTTTTAATCTCAGGTTCCAAAAGGCTACAGGAGAAATAGAGAATCCGATGCGTATAAAGGCTGTAAAAAAAGGTATAGCGAGGATACTGACAATTAAAACTGAAAAATTGAAAGTTAAAAGTTAAAGGTTAAAGAGAAGGTAACAATGTCAGAGAAGATTTACATAGGTGAAGTTGTTAGCGACAAGATGGATAAGACCGTTGTTGTATCTATAAAGAGACTTTTTCAGCATCCTAAATACAAGAAGACTATAAAGAGAGTGACAAAGTTAAAGGCACATGATAAAGATAATAAATGTCATATTGGTGACACTGTCAAGATTATGGAGACAAGGCCTTTCAGCAAGGAAAAGATGTGGATGGTGCTTGAGGTCTTGGAGAAAGCAACACGAGGTGATTGATGGTTCAACCGAGGAGCATGCTCGAGGTTGCAGACAATTCGGGTGCCAAAAAGGTTCAGTGTATAAAGGTTATGGGTGGCTCCCATAGAAAGTACGCGAGACTTGGCGATATCGTTGTTGTCAGCATTAAGGAAGCTTTGCCAGACAGCAACGTGAAAAAGGGAACGGTAACGAAGGCAGTCGTGGTACGGACGAAAAAAGAACATAGAAGACACGATGGATCATATATCCGTTTTGACCAGAATGCCGTTGTACTCATAAACGCAGATGGTGAACCTATTGGAACAAGAATATTTGGCCCCGTTGCAAGAGAGCTAAGGTGGAAGGAATTCACAAAAATCATCTCTTTGGCACCGGAGGTGCTGTAGAAGATGAGTTTAGGTATTAAAAAGAATGACACAGTATTGGTAACTACCGGTAGGGAAAAAGGTAAAAAAGGAAGGGTTCTGTCTGTTGATTCCTCTGAAGATAAGCTTTTAATAGAACGGATTAACGTAATCAAAAAACATATGAAACCAAGTAAGAAACATACTCAGGGAGGAATAATCGAAAAGGAAGCACCACTTCATATTTCGAATGTAATGCTCTTATGCCCGAAGTGCGAGAAACCAACGAGGATCGCTCATATGATTCTTGCAGATGGTCATAAGGTGAGGACATGCAAGAAGTGCAAGGAGGTTATTTAGAACAATGGCTTCCAGAATCAAGGAGAAATATATAAAGGAAGTTATTCCTGCCATGATGAAAGAGTTTTCATATAAGAACATAATGGAAGTACCCAAAATACTGAAGATCGTCCTAAATGTAGGCCTTGGAGAGGCGATACAGAATATAAAACTCCTTGATGCAGTACAGAAAGAGCTTTCTCTGATATCAGGCCAGAAAGCAGTGGTGACAAAAGCAAAAAAATCCATAGCAAGTTTCAAACTCAAGAAGGGAGTACCTATTGGATGCAAGGTGACCCTCAGGGGGCATATAATGTTCGAATTTTTTGACAGGCTGGTAAGCCTTGCACTGCCGAGGATCAGGGATTTTAAAGGGGTATCAGGAAAATCTTTTGACGGAAGGGGCAATTATTCTTTAGGTTTCAAGGAGCAGTTTATATTTCCCGAGATAGATTATGATAAGGTAGAGATGGCCCATGGGTTAGATGTTACAATCTGTACAAGCGCAAAAACAGCCAAAGAAGGAAAGGCATTGCTAAGTTATATGGGGATGCCTTTTAGAATTTAGAAATGGAAAATGAGAAATAAAAAGGGGATAATGAATGGCTAAGGTTTGCATGATTGAAAAGTCAAAGAGGCCACCTAAATTTGGCGTACGGTCACACAACAGGTGTAAGTTATGCGGCAGGCCCAGGGGATATCTTCGAAAATTTGGAATGTGCAGGTTATGTTTTAGAAGCCTTGCCCTCTCGGGTCAGATACCCGGAGTAACAAAATCGAGCTGGTAACTTAAGGGTTCAGGGAGGTAAGAATGGTAACCGATCCCATTGCTGATATGCTAACAAGGATAAGAAACGCAGTGCAAATAAAGGCAGAGAAGATTGATATCCCAGCTTCCAGAATGAAGGTGGAAATAGCAAGAATATTGAAAGAAGAAGGGTTTATAAAAACCTATAAGATATTAAAAGATAAAAGGCAGGGTATCTTAAGGATAATCCCAAAATATATTGAGAATGAGAGTGTTATTTCAGGTCTAAAGAGGGTTAGCAAACCTGGCCGGAGGGTGTATGTTGGGAGAAAAGAAACCCCGAAGGTGATGGGTGGTATTGGAGTTGCGATCCTGACAACATCAAAAGGAATATTAAGTGATAAAGCCTCTCGACGAGAGAGCGTTGGAGGAGAAGTCATCTGTTATGTTTGGTAAGGGAGATGATAAGGCGTGTCAAGGATAGGCAAGAAGCCCATTGAAATACCAAAAGGTGTTGAGGTCTCGGTAGGGGAAAGAATGATAAAGGTCAATGGACCAAAAGGAGAGCTCACTTGGAATTACCCGGATAGTATTAATGCTTCATTAAGTGACGGAAAAATAATAATTGAAAGAACCGGTAATTCCAGACTTGATAAATCACTTCATGGCCTTGTGAGAAGCATCATTTCTAACATGGTAACAGGGGTCTTACAGGGTTATCAGAAAGTACTTGAGATAGTTGGTATAGGTTATAAGGCTCAGGTAAAGGGAAACAAGATTGTATTAACCCTTGGATATTCCCATCCTATTGAGTTCCCCTTGCCAGAAGGTATTAAGGCTTCTGTTGATGCAAAACAGATAATAATCACGCTCACGGGGGCTGACAAACAACAACTCGGACAGGTCGCTGCGAATATCAGGTCATTGAGACCTCCTGATTCCTATAAAGGAAAGGGTGTTAAATATTCAGGTGAATACATGAAATTGAAGGCTGGTAAAACCGGCAAGAAATAGTTCACAAAGATTAAAGAGTGGAGGTTTTCTCTGGCAAAGGGTAAAGAAGAAAGTAAAGAAAGGCGTCATCAAAGGGTAAGGAAGAAGGTCATCGGTACCCCTGAAAGGTTAAGGCTTTCTGTTTACCGAAGCCTGAATCACATATACGCCCAGATTATAGATGACCTTAAAGGAAAAACTGTTGTCTCTGCATCAAGTCTTGATAAGGAATTTAAAGAGAAGAAATCCCATAAAGGGAATATTAATACTGCAAAGCAGGTTGGCGAACTTGTGGCTAAGAGGGCATTAAAGAAAGATATAAAAAAGGTCGTCTTTGATAGAGGCGGATATCTTTTCCATGGAAGAATTAAAGCATTGGCAGATGCAGCCAGGGAGGCAGGACTTGAATTTTAACTGGTTTTTGGTTTCCAATGACTTGGATCTGATAACTGATCACTGATGACCGATTACTGTTATAGGGGGGTATAGTGGCAAGGATCGACTCAGAGGGATTGAACCTCAAAGATAAGGTTGTATACATAAATAGAGTAGCAAAAGTTGTTAAGGGTGGAAGGCGCTTTTCTTTCTCAGCCCTCGTTGTTGTAGGAGATGGAGAAGGAACAGTCGGAATGGGAAAAGGAAAGGCAACAGAGGTTCCTGAAGCAATAAGAAAGGCGATTGAGCAAGCCAAAAAATCCCTCATAAAATTTCCCATAAAAGACGGTACAATTCCTCACAGGGTTATTGGAAGGTTCGGCTCAGGCACTATTATTATGAATCCTGCACTAAAGGGTACAGGCATTATTGCAGGAGGTGCAGTAAGGGCTGTACTGGAAGTAGCAGGGATAAAGGATATTGTTGCAAAATCCCTGCGTAGCCATAATCCCTTCAACACAGTGAAGGCAACATTGAATGGTCTATCAGCTATAAAGGACCTTAATTCTGTCATGAAGCTGAGAGGAAAGCTTGAAGAAGAACCCCAGGAGGCTTAATGAAAATAGAGGATTTAAGACCTGCATTAGGAAGAAAGAAAGCTAAAAGGGTCGGCCGCGGTATAGGATCCGGACACGGGAAGACCTCTTGTAAAGGGCATAAAGGTCAGAAATCTCGATCCGGAGGTACTAAAGGACCGGGCTTTGAAGGTGGACAGATGCCTCTGCAGAGGAGACTTCCCAAGAGGGGATTTAAAAGCCGTTTTAAAGTAAATTATGCAATAGTGAATCTGAAAGACCTCAGCAGATTAGAGGGTTTAGATATTATTACACCAGAGGTTCTTGTCGAAAGGGGCATTGTAAAAGATGTAAAGAATGGCATAAAGGTTCTTGGTGAAGGTGAGATTCACAGGCCTCTTATGATCAAAGCAAATGCTTTCAGTGCTTCTGCAAAAGCTAAGATAGATGCTTCAGGTGGCAAATGCGAATTAATAACCAAATTCCAAGCACCAATCAACAAATAATAACCAGATTCCAAATGTCAATAAACAAATTGATAGGTGGAATTTATTTGGAATTTGGAATTTGAGTTATTGGAATTTAATTTAAATGGGTATTCTCTCAAGCTTCCAGAATATATTCAAGATTCAAGAGCTTAAAAACAGGGTTTTCTTCACCCTTGCCCTTCTTGCTGTGTACAGGATTGGAGCTCACATTCCTACGCCTGGAATTAACGGCGAGGAACTGAGCAAGTTTCTTGCTGAGCGGGGAGGTGCCCTCATGGGTTTCTTTGATATGTTTTCAGGAGGAGCCTTATCAAGGGTCACGATATTTGCTCTCGGCATAATGCCGTATATCAGTGCATCGATTATCTTTCAGTTGCTTACTGTCGTGATTCCTGCTATTGGCAGACTTGCAAAGGAAGGAGAGACAGGTAGAAAGAAGATCGTAAGGTACACGAGATATAGCACAGTCATCATAAGCGCTATACAGTCTTTTGGCATTGCAGCAGGCTTAGAAGGCATGGCTGGAGGTGCATTTATACAAAATCCTGGTTGGTCATTCAGACTCATGACAATGATTACCCTTACATCAGGGACAGCCTTCATCATGTGGCTTGGCGAACAGATTACTGAAAGGGGGATTGGTAACGGAATATCCCTCATAATTTTTGCTGGAATTGTAGCGCGCTTTCCTAATGCTGTGATAAGTACAGTCAGACTCATACAGGCAGGAGAGCTGTCTATATTTTTTGTTATTGCCCTTGTTGTAATGATGGTGGCGATTATAGGTGCGATAATCTATGTGGAAAGGAGTCAGAGAAAGATCCCGGTTCAGTATGCTAAGAGAGTTGTTGGAAGAAAGGTCTATGGCGGCCAGTCAACACACCTGCCTCTCAAGATTAATACCTCGGGAGTTATTCCCCCTATATTTGCATCCTCCATTATCATGTTTCCTGCAACAGTAGCAGGTTTTATTGCTATCCCATGGGTGCAGTCGATTGCGAAACAACTTGCTCCAGGTACAGTTTTTCATAGTGCTCTGTATGTTGGTCTTATTATATTTTTTGCCTATTTCTATACTGCCATTATTTTTAATCCTGTTGATATTGCGGATAATCTCAAGAAGTATGGTGGTTACATACCAGGTATAAGACCTGGCCAGAAGACCTCTGAGTACATTTACAAGGTTCTCTCGAGGCTTACCTTTGTGGGTGGTATATATCTCTCGATTGTATGCATTATACCAGAGATTTTAATAACAAAATTCCATGTTCCTTTCTACTTTGGAGGTACATCTATTCTGATTACCGTCGGTGTTGCCCTTGATACTGTATCCCAGGTAGAGACACACTTAATCACACGTTCTTATGAGGGTTTTCTTAAAAAGGGTAGAATAAGAGGAAGAAGAGGATAGAGAAATTCACAATTCAGAATGTTTATTTGCAGAGCAAATGATAATCTTAAAGTCCCCGGAAGAGATAGAAAAGATAGCGCAGGCATGTCTTATTGTTGCAAAGACAATTAAAGCTGTTGAAAAAATGGTCAGGCCAGGTTTAACAACACTTGAGATTGAGAACTTTGCAGATGACTTTATCAGGTTGCATGGAGGACTGCCTGCATTTAAGGGATATAGAGGATATCCGGCAAGCATTTGTACATCAGTGAATAATGAGGTTATTCACGGCATACCCTCAAAGAGGGTATTAAAAGAGGGAGACATTTTGGGTATTGACCTCGGTGTTTATAAAGATGGTTTTTATGGTGATGGCGCAGTTACTGTTCCTGTAGGAGAGATAGGACCTGATCTGCAGAAACTGATCAGGGTAACAGAAGAGGCTCTTTATGCCAGTATTGAGAATGCAAGGGTAGGGAATCGGGTATCCGATATATCGTATTCTATACAGAAACATGTTGAATCGCATGGTTTTTCTGTGGTGAGGTCCTTTGTAGGTCACGGCATAGGCAGGCAGTTACATGAGGAGCCCCAGATCCCGAATTTTGGACCCCCAGGTCGTGGTCCGAGGCTGAGGGAAGGAATGACCCTTGCGATTGAAACCATGGTGAATGCAGGGGGGTATGAGGTTTTTATTCTTGATGATGGATGGACTGCAGTTACAGTTGATGGAAAACCATCAGCCCATTTTGAGCATACTGTGCTTGTTGCTCTGGATGGACCGAGGGTCTTGACTAAAAGCGGTTGAAAAAATTATAATTCTTGGTTAATGTCAAAAGAGGAAACTATAGAAGTTCAGGGTATTGTTATAGATACCTTGCCAAATGCTATGTTCAAGGTGGAGCTTGAAAACGGTCAGGTTATACTTGCTTATGTGTCAGGAAAGATCAGGATGCATTTTATAAAGATTCTTCCCGGTGACAAGGTTACTGTGGAGCTTTCACCCTATGACCTTACTAAGGGAAGAATAACATATAGAGTTAAGTAAACCCCGTTAGAAAGGACGGGTATACCCCCGCCCTTTCTATGAGGAATATTAAGATTTTATCTATTCCAACCCAGCCATAAACGGCAGGGCTTTCTAACGGGGTAAATTTCATATTAAGGATGGTATTGAATTCATGAAAGTTCGTTCTTCTGTAAGAACTATATGTGCCAAATGCAAGATAATAAAAAGGAAGGGCATAATAAGGGTCATTTGTGAAAACCCGAGACACAAACAGAGACAAGGATGAATCAGTCAACAGTCATTAGTCAATTGTCTTTGGAAATTTATAAAAATAATGACCAATGACAGATGACTGATGACTAACAAAAGGAGTTACAGGTGGCGAGAATTGCAGGAGTAGATTTACCTAAAAATGAACGCGTAGAGATTGGGCTAACGAGGATCTTCGGTATCGGCATGCCTCTATCACAAAAGATATTGTCTGAGACAAAGGTTAACCCTAACACTAGGGTAAAAGACCTTACTGATGAAGAGATTGTAAAAATCAGGACAGTAATAGACAGGGATTATAAAGTTGAAGGGGATCTCAGACGTGATATTTCTATGGGAATAAAAAGACTCATGGATATCGGATGTTACAGAGGGATAAGACATCGCTCAGGACTCCCTTTAAGGGGCCAGAGGACAAGAACGAATGCAAGAACCCGTAAGGGTCCGAGGAAGGCTGCTGTCAGTAAGAAGAAGGAGGCGTAACTGAATGGCTCAAAGGAAGAAAGGTATCAAGAAAGATAAAAAAAGCATTACGTACGGAACAGCGCATATCCAGGCTACATTTAACAATACGATCATAACGATAACAGACCCGAACGGTGATGTCATTACTTGGTCAAGTGCAGGAAACTTGGGCTTCAAAGGCTCAAGAAAAAGCACACCTTATGCTGCTCAGATGGCTGCTTCTGCAGCGGCAAAAAAAGCGCTGGACTTAGGCATGAAACAGATTGATATCTTTATTAAAGGTCCAGGCGCAGGGAGGGAATCCGCTATCAGGGCACTTCAGGCTGCAGGTCTGGAGATTAACCTCATAAAGGATGTGACACCTGTCCCTCATAACGGCTGCAGGCCTCCAAAGAAGAGGAGAGTTTAACGTGGCAAGATATACAGGACCTTTATGCAGGATTTGTCGTAGGGAAGGAGAAAAACTTTTCCTCAAGGGTGACCGATGTTACACTGAAAAGTGTGCCATCGATAGGAGGAAATACCCTCCGGGGCAACACGGTCAGGGATTCAGAAAATTATCTGACTACGGTATTCAGTTAAGGGAGAAACAAAAGGTTAGGAAAACCTACGGCCTTCTTGAAAGAAAATTCAGGAGATATTTCCAAGAGGCAGAAAGGAAAAAGGGCATTACAGGAGAAGTTCTCCTTCAACTTCTGGAGAGCCGTCTCGATAACATTGTATATCGTATGGGTTTTACATCCAATAGGCGAAAAGCAAGGCAACTCGTTAATCACGGTCATTTTCTTGTAAACGGGAAAAGGGTAACTATCGCTTCATACGAGACTAAAGCAGGGGATACCATAGAAGTAGATGAATCAAGCAGGGATATCCCCGAGATACTTGATAGTCTTTCAAAGGCTGAGCATAGAGGAATCCCTGCATGGGTTGAAATTGACAGTGAAAAAATGAAGGGAAAGATTCTTAATATTCCATCGAGAGAGGAAATACAACTACCTGTTAAAGAACAACTTATAGTAGAGTTGTATTCTAAATAACAATTAAGAAACTATAAAAAAATAAGAAATTAAATTTCCTGTTTCTTATTTTCTATTTTTAATTTTTAAAGGAGCAGAGGAGGTCTGATGGATCTCAAGAAAAAAGGATTTCAGTTACCTGATAAAATCAGGTTCGATGAAGAAACGCTTACCGATACATACGGCAAACTTATAGCCGAGCCTTTAGATCGCGGTTTTGGTACAACAATCGGGAATGCCCTCAGGAGGGTTTTGTTGTCTTCTATTGAAGGTGCAGCGGTTACAGCAATGAAGATTCAGGGCGCTCTTCATGAGTTTGCAAAAATAGATGGTATCAAGGAAGATATGATTGATATTATTCTGAACGTGAAGAAGCTCAGATTTAAACTCTACGCAAGTGGGGAAAAGGTTGCAACAATAAAACTAAAAGGTCCGAAAATAGTAACAGGCGCAGATATGGAAGGTGGTGCATCTTTTGAGCTTCTTAATCCTGAGCAGGTGATAGCAACTCTGGAGAAAGGTGCCCTTTTTGAGGCTGAAATGCATATTAACAAAGGCAAGGGTTATGTGCCATCTGAATTGAATAAAGAGGAAGAGCTTCCTGTGGGTGTGATCGCTGTTGATTCTATCTTTAGTCCTGTAAAGAAAGTTAATTTCACTGTAGAGAAAGCGAGGGTTGGCAGGGCTACAGATTACGACAGGCTGGTAATGGAGATATGGACTGATGGAAGTATAACTCCTGAGAACGCACTCTCGCAGGCTGCATCTATCATAATCGAACACCTTGATTTGTTCTTACTGGAGGAGGAAGAAAAGCAAGAAGAGGAGTTCAGCTCTCCGGAGGAAGGTGCTGAAGTAGAATCACTCAGTGAAAACCCTGTATTCAATACTAATCTCCTTAAGAGTGTTGATGAGCTGGAGCTTTCTGTAAGAGCAAATAACTGTCTGAAGAACGCAAACATAAAGACCATTGCTGATCTTGTGCAAAAAACAGAACATGAAATGCTCAAGACAAAGAATTTCGGCCGCAAATCCCTGAATGAGATTAAGGATATACTCCATTCAATGGAATTGCGCCTTGGTATGAGGATTGACATGAATGCCCTTAACAGGGAGATGGCTTCACGAAGTGAGGGTATAGTACAAGATGCGACACAGAGTTGATGGCAGGTTATTCGGTAGGACAACGAACCAGAGGAAGGCACTTTTGCGGGGTCTCGTGGCTTCTCTCTTTGAACATCAAAGGATAGAGACAACCCTTGCAAAGGCAAAAGAAGCAAGGAGAATTGCGGAGAGGATGATAACGCTCGGCATCAGGGGAGATCTTCACTCGAAACGACTTGCCTTTTCGTATCTACCAAGTAGGTCTGTTATTGCAAAGCTCTTCAGTGAAATAGCACCAAGATTTTCAGGGAGGAGTGGTGGATACCTGAGGATTGTCCGGACAAGAAATAGGGTCAATGACGCCTCTCCAATGGCTGTTCTTGAACTTGTTGATTACGAGGATTTACGGAAATCTAAAGAAGAAAAATCTGAGAAAAAAGAAAAGTCTGCGAAAAAAGAGTCGAAGAAGCCAGCACCATAATGGAGCATGCAGATTTAAACCTCAAAGGCGTCCTTAATATGCTCAATTTCTTTGTTTCCCTTATTACTGCATAAGATGCTCAGGACATCAAATCTGACAGGAAATTCCCTGCCCTGGTTTTTCAGGTAGAGTAAGGCTAAGTTTTTAAGTTTTTGTCTCTTTCTTTTATTTACTGCCTCAAAGGGTTTGCCGAATGATTCATTGCCTCTCGTCTTTACCTCAACAAATACTATGGTGTCTCCATCCTGAGCAATGATATCAATTTCACCAATGTGAGTTTTGTAGTTCCTCCTGATTATCCTGTAGCCTTTCTTCTTAAGGAATTTTACCGCAACATTTTCTCCCTCAATACCGAGGACCTTCATTTCCTTCCAATCTCCTGAGCAGTTTCGGTATTCCCTCTATGTCTTTTATCTCCTTTTGACAGTTCACTTTGAAGATTTCCCGGAAAAAAGAAAACTCTTCCCAATGTCCATTAAGATGCATGGATAGAGCTTTGGTTAGATTCTCACCTTTTTTATCCCAGTCAAGGAGAAGGACAACCTTTTGAAATCTATCTGCAATATCTGAGCAAAAATCATAAAGACTTTTTCCATTGTGAAGCGTTATGATTTCTCCGGTCAATCCAAGCTTTCTGAGGGCAGATACATCCCTGCTTCCTTCTACAATAATGGGAACAATATTGTTTACTTCATAAAGGGCTTCTATAACCTTTCTCAGCCGCTCAGCCCTCTCAATGTCATCTAATGAAGGGATATCCTTTTGTCTGACCATAGAACAAATCTTGTCTGTTTCCCTCTCAATTCTAACATATTTTTCGTGTTTATATATCCTTGTCACCAAGGGAGTGTGAACATATCGTTTTCGTGATAGTAATCACAGCTTTTCCAGCTTGGAAAAGTTAAAAAACATATGCGACG
Source organism: Thermodesulfovibrionales bacterium (assembly GCA_036834585.1). Lineage (GTDB taxonomy): Bacteria > Nitrospirota > Thermodesulfovibrionia > Thermodesulfovibrionales > SM23-35 > JACAEY01. Next base: position 15,508 of record DAITNM010000001.1, read on the forward strand.
TCAATAGATAATAACTAATTATGCATAAGCACAATAGATCTTTAAGAAGACAAAAAGTGATAAATACGTCCAAAGATTTACCTTTAGGTTTCATGAGGTTTACGAAAGGTGAGATAGCAGAGCATAGAATGAAGATAATAAAGTTCTATGAAAGATATGGAGAGAGGACCACCATTGAAGTCTTTGGCGTAGACAGGAAAGCAATCAACCGCTGGAGGAAAAGACTGAAAGAGAATAACGGAATAGTTGTGGCACTTGCCCCTCTGTCTAAACGTCCCAAGAGGGTAAGAAAGTCAATTATTCCAGTTGAGATCAGCGAATTCATAAGAGCACTCAGACAGGAGCATCCGAGACTCGGAAAAGAAAAGATCAAGCCCCTTTTAGATGAATATTGTCAGGAAAATGGAATAAAGAATATTTCTGAATCAACAATAGGGAACATTATCAAGAGACATAATTTTTTCTTTCAAAAGGCAGATGGGCTGGATAAAAATCCAGGCGGTAAATGGGTAAAGGACAATAAAATTAGTGAAGAACAGGGAAAGAAACAGTAAGAACATGAGGGATTTTTTGGAATCGGAGAGTGTTTATCATGAGTTTGACATTAAATAGCCTTTTATTTATGTTAGTGCAATGCCGGCGAGATTAGGTCAACTTCTTATAACCTCTAATATTATTACAGAGGATCAGTTGAAGGAGGCCCTGGGTCTTCAGAGGAAGGAAGGCGGAAGGCTTGGGACTAACCTTGTGAAGTTAGGCCACATAACAGAGGAAAAGCTTGTAGCTTTTCTCAGCAGGCAGTACAATGTTCCTGCGATAAACCTAACAGACTACAAGATTGACCCATCTCTCCTGAAACTAATTCCTATTGATATGGCGAGGAAATATCTCATCATGCCTGTTGCGAGGGTTGGAGCTACCATAACGATTGCCATGGTTGATCCTTCCAATGTATTTGCGATAGATGATGTAAAGTTCAGGACGGGGTACAATGTTGAGGTTGTTGTATCAAGTGAGTCCTCGATTTTAAATGACATATCAACTCATTACATGGACCAGGCTGTTGTTTCAACAAAAAATGGTTTTTCACTAGAGATGCTACAGTCAAAAGATTATGTACTTTCAGATGTGGAAGAAGGTGGTGAAGAGGGTACCCTGTCAATTGATGGAAATTTTGGCAATGTTGATATACTTGACGAAGTATTGGATAGAGCCCTTGACAATATTGAGATCGTAGAAGAAAAAGAAGATGCAGAAGTTATAAGGGAGGTTGCTCCGCCAATCGTTAAGCTTGTTAACGGGATGCTTGTCAATGCAATAAAGTCAGGTGCAAGTGATGTCCATGTAGAGCCATACGAGAGCTCTGTGAGGGTGAGACAGAGGATTGATGGCCAGATGTATACCATTATGAATCTGCCAGCGAAGATAAAGGCTGCTGTATCATCAAGGTTTAAGATCATGGCAAAGCTTGATATTGCTGAAAGAAGGCTCCCTCAGGATGGGAGGATAAAGCTTAAACTTGGCAAAAAGAGGGAGATAGATTTTCGCGTTTCCACTGTGCCGTGTCTCTTTGGTGAAAGGGTTGTTTTGAGGATTCTCGATAAATCAAACCTTCAGGTAGACATGGTAAAGCTCGGATTTGAAGAAGGGGCATTACAGGATTTCATGAATGCCCTGGACAAGCCATATGGTATGCTCCTTGTTACAGGGCCTACCGGAAGCGGTAAGACAACAACCCTTTATTCTGCCTTAAATTATCTCAATAAAATTGGCATAAACATATCGACTGCAGAAGACCCTGTTGAGTATAACTTCCTGGGGATAAATCAGGTTCAGGTAAAGGAAGATATTGGTCTTACCTTTGCTGCAGCCCTGAGGTCTTTTTTAAGGCAGGACCCTGACGTTATCATGGTTGGGGAGATTCGTGATTTCGAGACAGCAGAGATTGCAGTCAAGGCAGCCCTGACAGGCCATCTCGTCCTAAGCACCCTGCATACGAATGATGCCCCAAGCACTATCAGCAGATTATTGAATATGGGTATTGAGCCTTTTCTCGTATCAGCATCAGTTATCCTCATAGCTTCTCAGAGGCTTATAAGAAAATTATGCACGCAGTGTAAAGAGGAAGAGGATGTTCCTTCCTCGGCCTTAGAAAATATAGGTTTCTCAGAGGAGGAGACAAAGGAAGTAAAATGTTACAGGGGTAAAGGATGTCCTACATGTAATGGTTCTGGATACAAGGGAAGGATAGGACTCTTTGAAGTTATGCCTCTTAAAGAAGAAATCAAAGAGATGGTTCTTGAAGGGGCATCAGCGGACGAGATAAAGAAGACTGCCATAAGGCTCGGGATGAAGACTCTGAGGATGGGTGGTCTTGTAAAGATAAAGGAAGGGGTCACCTCTGTTGAAGAGGTATTAAGGGCAACCTTCGGAGATTAAGGAGCAATGCCGGCGAGATTAGGTCAACTTCTTATAACCTCTAATATTATTACAGAGGATCAGTTGAAGGAGGCCCTGGGTCTTCAGAGGAAGGAAGGCGGAAGGCTTGGGACTAACCTTGTGAAGTTAGGCCACATAACAGAGGAAAAGCTTGTAGCTTTTCTCAGCAGGCAGTACAATGTTCCTGCGATAAACCTAACAGACTACAAGATTGACCCATCTCTCCTGAAACTAATTCCTATTGATATGGCGAGGAAATATCTCATCATGCCTGTTGCGAGGGTTGGAGCTACCATAACGATTGCCATGGTTGATCCTTCCAATGTATTTGCGATAGATGATGTAAAGTTCAGGACGGGGTACAATGTTGAGGTTGTTGTATCAAGTGAGTCCTCGATTTTAAATGACATATCAACTCATTACATGGACCATGGAGAGTCCCTTGTTGCAGCAAAAGGGATGGTATCGGCAAAGGTGTTACAGGCAGGGAGTTATACAACACATGAAGAAGAATTTACTGATGTAGGGGTGAGTGCAGGTGATGATGGTCCATTGGTGGATGTGGATGAATTTGACAAAATTGTTGGAGACGCACTCGATAGTATAGAGATCGTTACCGATAAAAGGGATGCATTAAAAGGAGAGGTTGAAGAGCCTGTTGTTAAGCTTGTTAACGGAATACTTGTCAATGCAATAAAACTGGGTGCAAGTGACATTCATATAGAACCATATGAGAGACATGTTAGGGTAAGGTATCGGGTTGACGGGGTACTTTTCAAAGCAATGGACCTTCCAATAAAGATAAAAAATTCTGTGACATCAAGACTAAAGATTATGTCAAAGCTTGATATTGCGGAAAGGAGACTTCCTCAGGATGGAAGAATTAAACTAAGACTCGATAAGAAAAGAGAGATAGACTTTCGCGTTTCAGTTCTACCGTGTCTTTTCGGTGAAAAGACAGTCATGAGGATCCTCGATAAGTCAAACCTTCAGGTTGACCTTACTAAGCTCGGGTTTGAAGAAGAGGCATTGCAGAACTTCATGGATGCACTAAACAAACCATTCGGTATGCTCCTTGTTACAGGACCTACAGGAAGCGGTAAAACGACAACTCTTTATTCTGCCCTGAATTATCTCAATAAACCAGGAATTAATATCATGACCGTTGAAGATCCGATCGAGTATAACTTCTTAGGTATCAATCAGGTCCAGGTGAAAGAGGAGATCGGTCTTACCTTTGCTGCAGTCCTGAGGTCTTTTTTAAGGCAGAGCCCTGATATCATCATGGTTGGGGAGATTCGTGATTTCGAGACAGCAGCCCTGACAGGCCATCTCGTATTGAGTACCCTGCATACGAATGATGCTCCGAGCAGTGTCAGCAGGTTATTGAATATGGGTATTGAGCCCTTTCTTATATCAGCATCGGTTATCCTCATCATGGCACAGAGACTTATAAGAAAGATATGCACACAGTGCAAACAGGAGGAGAATATTCCTGTTTCTGCTTTAGTGAATATAGGTTTCTCAGAGGAAGAGGCAAAGGTGGTAAAATGTTGCAAGGGTAAAGGGTGCCCAGCGTGCAATGGGTCTGGATACAAGGGAAGAATTGCTCTCTATGAGGTTATGCCAGTAGGGTCCGAGATAAAAGAGATGGTTCTTGAAGGGGCATCTGCGGACGAGATAAAGAAGACTGCCATCAGGCTCGGGATGAAGAACCTGAGGATGAGTGGTCTTACGAAGATAAAGGAGGGGATCACTTCTATGGAAGAGGTGTTTAGGATTACCTTTGGGAACTGAAAAAATTAAAATGCAGAATACAAAATTAAAAATAATGGCATGCATTTATTTTGAAACTTTATTTTTTAAATCTATAATTTTCAGAGAGGTGAATTATGGCTGCTCTTTATGACTTACTGAAGATGATGGTAGAAAGGGGAGGATCGGATCTTCATATAACAACCGGGAGCTCCCCGAGATTAAGGGTAGACGGAAAGCTTGTGTCCATTGATCATCCGACTCTGTCCCCAGCGGATACAAAGGCACTGTGCTATAGCGTCCTTACAGATGCCCAGAAACATAGATTCGAGGAAAATAATGAACTCGATCTTTCTTTTGCCATCAAAGGCGTTAGCAGGTTCAGGGCAAATATTTTTATGCAGAGGGGTGCTGTTGCCGGAGCATTCAGGCTTATTCCTTTTGAGATTAGGACTTTCAAGGATCTCGGTTTGCCGGAAATAATGAATGAAATTGTAAAGAAGTCCTCAGGGCTCGTCCTCGTTACAGGCCCTACTGGATGTGGCAAGTCTACAACGCTTGCAGCTATTCTCGATAGGATAAACTCAGAGAAATCTGCCCATATCATAACCGTGGAAGACCCGATAGAATATCTGCACCACCATAAAAAATGCCTAGTCAACCAGAGAGAAGTAACCACAGACACAAAATCATTCAGGGATGCACTGAGATATATCCTCAGACAGGATCCGGATGTAGTTCTCATAGGTGAAATGCGAGACCTTGAAACAATAGAGGCAGCCCTTACCGTATCAGAGACAGGACACTTGACCCTTGCCACATTGCATACAAATTCTGCTGCCCAGACAATAAACCGTATCATTGATGTATTTCCACCCAACCAGCAGGAGCAGATAAGGGCACAGCTTTCTATGGTCCTTGAAGGAATTCTTGCCCAGCAGCTTATCCCTAAGAGGTCTGGACAGGGGAGGACCCTTGCCCTTGAACTGTTAATTCCGAATCCGGCAATTAGAAATCTGATACGGGAGGACAAGGTGCATCAGATATACTCGATGATGCAAACAGGTCAGTCGAAATTCGGGATGCAAACGATGAACCAATCACTATTCGAACTTTATACTAAAGGTCTGATATCGTATGACGACGCTATTGGAAGGGCATATCTGCCCGAGGAGTTAATCTCCTGGATACAAAAAAAGGAAATACCAGCTGAGGCTGGCAAGAGGAGGTGATAAGAAATGGCTGTATATCAATGGTCAGGTAAGACGCCAAGGGGAATTATAGAATCAGGAGAAATAACAGCTTCAACAAAAGAAGATGTTATTGCAATTCTCGGAAAGAAAAATATTGTTCCTACTATCATAACTGAGAAACCAAAAAAGGCACTTTTTGCTCTTGGCGGAAAAATCAAGGATAAGGACATCGTGGTCTTTACAAGACAGTTTTCTACAATGATCAATGCAGGGCTTCCCCTTGTGCAAGCACTCGAGATACTCTCTACCCAGGTTGAAAACAAGGCCTTCGGCAAGATAATCGGACAGGTCAAGACAGATGTTGAGTCAGGATTAACATATGCTGATTCCCTTAAAAAACATCCAAAAATATTCAGTGAGTTATACGCTAATATGGTTGCAGCAGGTGAGGCTGGTGGTATCCTCGATACCATACTCAACAGGCTGGCAGCCTATATTGAGAAAGCGATGAAACTGAAGAAAAAGGTGAAAGGGGCAATGGTTTATCCTGCTGTCATCTCAACGGTAGCTGTCCTGGTAATTGTTATTATAATGGTTTTTGTTGTCCCCACATTTTCAAGGATGTTTGCCCAGCTTGGAGGAACGCTACCCTTGCCAACAAGGATGGTTATGGGTTTGAGTAAATTTATTGCTGGTACTGGCGGAATAGTTAGCCTGGTTTCAATTATTGCTGCTGTCGTTTTTATCATTCAGTTTAAAAGGACCGAAAAAGGGAAAAAGATGATTGATTTCATTTTGCTCAAGCTTCCTATCTTTGGTACGCTCCTGAACAAGGTTGCTGTAGCAAAATTTACAAGGACACTCGGAACCCTTGTCAGCAGTGGTGTTCCGATATTGGATGGACTCGAGATAACCGCTAAAACATCAGGCAACAAGGTGGTCGAACAAGCGATTATGGGTGTGAGAAAGGAGGTTGTGGGAGGTAAGACCATTGCCGAGCCTATTAAAAAGGCAAAGGTCTTTCCACCTATGGTTACTCATATGATAGCGGTTGGAGAATCGACCGGTGCCCTTGATGCGATGCTTGGCAAGATTGCAGATTTCTATGATGACGAGGTAGATGCGGCTGTAACGAATCTTACTGCAATGATGGAACCTCTCCTGATGGTATTTTTAGGAACGACTGTTGGGTTTATTGTTGTTGCTATGTACCTTCCGATATTTAAACTGATTACACTTATAAAATAGGAATGAGATTCAGGGGTAAAGGATTTATTGAAACTCTTGAATCTCATCCCTTAAAAGAAATCTTTGGATAAAGAACGTAAATTAAGGGAGATATCAGAAAATGTAGATGCCTTTAAAAAAAGGTTAAAGGCATTGATAGTCTTCAGAGCTGCCTTTGTTACCCTTCTGCTCGGTTCATCTTTTATTTTTAAAGCAGGATATGAGAGATTTCAACATCCCCATGCCTTCTCTTACCTCATTATTGCCCTTTATGTCCTTACTGTTATCTATTCTCTTTTAATCGAAAGAATTAGACGACTTTTCGCTTTTGCCTATGCACAGTTGGTACTTGATGTGATTTTTGGAGTAACGCTCATATATATTACTGGCGGGATAGAAAGCTGGTTTTCTTTCATGCTCGTACTTACTGTCATATCCTCAAGTATTGTACTTGACAAACGGGCTGGTTACATAATAGCAACTCTCAGCAGTATTCTCTATGGTACGTTGATAAACTTCCAGTTCCACGGGCTGCTTTCTTTAATAACAGGGAAACCAATGGAGGTGAAGGACTACTTCTACAACATATTTATTCATATCGTCTCTTTTTATCTTGTTGCCTATCTTAGTGGCTATCTTTCATCCCGTCTTGAAAAAACGACCAGAAAGCTCGATGAAAAGGCTACGGATCTTCGCGACCTTGAGTTTTTTAATAAGGAGGTCATCGAAAGTCTTCCGAGCGGCTTGTTCACAACGGATCTATCAGGGAAAGTATTAACATTTAATCGGGCTGCTGAAAAGATAACAGGCTGCAAAAGAGACTCTGTCACAGGCAGGAGGGTAGACGAAGTCCTGCCGTATTTTAAGTTTCCTTTTGTTCAAAGTCGACGTGAGGAGGCCATAAAGGCAAACGGTGTCCGGAAAGTAATCGGATTTCAGATCACCCCCTGTAAAGACATCAGCGGAAACAGCACAGGGTTTATAGGGATATTCCAGGACCTAACAGAACTGAAGAGATTTGAAGCAGAGGTGAAACGGAGGGAGAAATGGGCTGCTATAGGAGAACTTTCTTCAAATATTGCCCATGAGATAAGAAACCCGCTTGCCTCTCTGAAGGGTTCTATCGAAATGCTAAAAGATGGCACGATGCCTCAAGATCACAGGAAGAGACTGATGGAAATAGCCCTGAAAGAGATGGAGCGTCTCAACTGTATCATTACTGATTTTCTTACTTATTCGCGACCCACTTCGCCTGAATTTAGAAAGTTCGAACTGCACAGCATCCTTGATGAGACAACAGAACTCCTGAGAAACGTGGAACAGAACAAAGGCAATATATCAATAAAAAAGAAATATACTGGCAAAATAGAAATGAATGCAGATCCACAGAAACTGCGTCAGGTTTTCTGGAACCTCGGGATAAATGCAATAGAGGCAATGCCCCAGGGGGGTGAACTCGTAGTTTCTACGAGAAATACCGACACGACTGTAGAAATAACTTTTGAGGATTCAGGAGTTGGCATAGATAAGCAGAATATGGAGAAGGTCTTTTATCCCTTTTTTACTACTAAAGACAATGGTACCGGTCTCGGCCTTGCTATAGCCTACAGGATAATTGAAGAACATGCAGGGAAGATAAACGTAGAAAGTAACCCTGGAATTGGTACCACCTTTGAGGTTATATTACCTAAGACAGATGGAAAAGCATAAAGGAAAGATACTTATTGTAGAAGACGAGAATAGTATGAGGGAAGTTCTCAAGATTCTTCTGGAAGGAGAGAGCTATGAAGTGACTTCTGCTTCTGACGGGCTTGAGGGAATTTCACATATTGATAAAGATATCTTTGATCTTGTCATAACTGATATAAAGATGCCCGGGGCTGATGGCTTTGAAGTACTCAAAAAGGTGAAGAATATTTCTCCTGGTACCGTTGTAATCATGATAACAGCCTTTGGCACTACAGAAGCAGCAATCGAGGCCATGAAATTAGGAGCCTATGACTATATTCATAAACCCTTCAAAATAGACGAAATCAGGTTAATTGTCAAGAAGGCCATTGAAAAGAAGAGGCTGAGTGAAGAGGTTTCGCTCTTAAGGGATAAGGTAAAAATAACATACAGACTCGAAAATATTATCGGCCAGAGTCCAAAGATGCAGGAGCTTTTCAGACTTGTCCCCAAGGTGGCGCAGAGCAATTCAAATGCCTTGATAATAGGCGAAAGTGGTTCAGGTAAGGAATTAGTTGCAATGGCTCTGCACAATCTAAGTAACAGGAAAGACAGGAATTTTGTGGCGATAAACTGTTCTGCCTTTCCTGAAGGATTACTCGAAACAGAACTTTTTGGACATATGAAAGGCTCATTTACTGGTGCAATGCAGAACAAACAAGGGTTATTTGAGATAGCAGACAGCGGAAGTCTCTTCCTCGATGAGATTGGGGAGATGCCGATTAATCTTCAGGCTAAACTTCTCAGGGTCCTTGAGAATGGGACATTCAGGCGTGTAGGTGGGACGACAGACATCAAAGTTGATGTTAGAGTAATATCAGCAACGAATAAGGACATTAAGGAGGAGATTGCATCAGGTAGGTTCAGGGAAGATTTATATTACAGGCTTAACGTTGTACCCATTCATATACCTCCCCTGAGGGAGAGAAAAGAAGATATACCGTTGCTTGTCGATCATTTTCTAAAAAAGATATCAGATCAGGCTAAGAAGGTTACACCTGAAGCGATGAGGATACTCATTGATTATCCATGGAAAGGAAATGTGAGGGAGCTCGAAAATGTTGTTGAACGTGTAGTCCTTCTCACAGAAAAAGAAGAGATAACACCAGCAGAATTGCCAAATGAAATAATTGGATATGCAGAAGAGACAAAGGAAATACCTGAACTGACTAAAGAAGGAATTAATCTTGATACTATCATGACAGATATAGAAAAGAAGTATCTACTTAAGGCACTAGAAAAATCAAGTGGAGTGAAAAAAGAGGCGGCGAAGCTTCTCAACCTTTCTTTCAGGTCCTTCCGGCACAGACTGTCGAAATACGGAATAAGATAGCAAAGGGTTCTTTGCTACGTGATTATTCTCTGCGGATTCGTATATATATTCATGCGCTCTCCTCTTACAAAGCCTATAAGGGTGATGCCTGACGTCTCTGCTATCTCGATTGCAAGGGTTGTAGGGGCTGCCCTGCTTGCAACAATTGGAATGCCCCATCTTGAACATTTTGAAATAATTTCAGAAGAGAGGCGACAACTTACCAGCATTAATTTCTTTTTGAAGGAAATATCATTGAGGATAGAGTATCCTGTTACCTTATCAACTGCATTGTGCCTGCCTATATCCTCTGCAAAGGCAAGAATTGTCTCTCCATCCGAGAGTGCGGCAATATGAAAACAACCCGTCAGCCTGAAGAGCTCAGACCTCTCTTGGAATTCTTCAAAGACATTCCAAAGAGCTTTAGCCCCAAGAGAGAAATCATCCTTTACCTTTTCGAGATTTCTTTTCTTTTCAAAGGTTATCCCGGCTACGCGCCGCGAGGTGGTAATATCTTCTGTTGAGAAATCTCCAGCAGCAGTAATATCAACCATAATCTCCTTCCCATATACAATACTCATTTCCGGCGGGATTTCTGTAAATATGCCTTCTGTGAGAAAGAGTCCGGTTATTAACTCCTTTACCATGAGGGGCGTGCAATAGAGGGTAATAAAATCTTTTCCGTTTATTGTGACTTTCAGTATTTTTTCTACGGCAATGGAGTCTTCTATCTCCTCTGAAGATGTGTTTTGTCTTTTTATTACCTTTCTTTTTATATAGGGATACATCTTTGGTTGCATTTTAACAGAGGCATCTATTCACTGTCAAAACGGGAGGACGAATGAAAAATAAATTTTGTCATCGGGGGAAAAATAGACTTGTCAGTGAAGATGATATGAGTTATAGTATATTACTTCATAATGAGGATCGATAGAATAGAGTTAACAGGCTTTAAATCCTTCTCAGAGAGAACCATATTTAATTTCCATACAGGCATTACAGGCATAGTCGGCCCGAATGGTTGCGGAAAGAGCAATGTTGTGGATGCATTCAGGTGGGTTCTTGGAGAACAGAGTGCAAAGACCCTGAGGGGCGAGAAGATGGAGGAAGTTATCTTCAATGGTTCTGTCTCTAAGAAACCCAAAGGTATGGCTGAGGTTACCATGGTTATCTCAGGACTCAACCATGCGAAGCAATCTTCAGATGATAACGGAGAAGGTTCGTCAGATGTAGCTTACGTCACCAGGAGACTATACAGGTCAGGTGAGAGTGAATATATGTTGAATAAAAATCAGTGCAGGTTAAAAGATATAAAAGATCTTTTTCTCGATACCGGCCTGGAAGTTAAAAGTTATTCCATACTCGAGCAGGAGGGCATTTCGAATATATTGAATTCAAAACCACAGGAGAAAAGGGTCCTTATAGAAGAAGTAGCAGGAATTATGAAATATAATGTAAGGAAGAGAGAGGCCCTGGCCAAACTCGAATTATCGAGAACCAACCTTCAGAGGATTAATGATATTACTGCAGAAGTAAAGAAGCAGATTAATCTTCTCGACAGAATTGCAAAAAAGGCAGAGCGATATAAAAACCTATCTTCCGAGATCAACTCCATAGAACTCAAGATTGCAAAAAGAGATTATAAGTCTTTAAAGGATTCTTTTACAGAGATACTTTCAGAATTCAACACCCTGAGAGAAAAGGAATCTCTGAGGAAGGCAGAACTTACAAAAATTGAGAACCTGACAGAAGTAAAGCGACTCGAACTACTCGAGAAAGAAGCGGCATTAAAGGAACTTCAAGCAGGGTTACAGGACTTGGAGCGGGAGATAGCTGAACTTGAGAAAAACATAGCTGTATCAAAGACAGACAGGGATAATCTCACTGAATATCTCACAAAACTTTATCAGCAGGGAGAAGAATTTAATATTAAGAAAAAAGAATCCCTGTTCAGAAAAGAAGAAATAGATATTACTGGGGAGGGCCTCCTGTCAGACATAGAAGGACAGGAAGAGGTGCTCATGAATAAGACAGATCTTGTAAGATCTGTAGAGGAAGAACTTTCTGGCAAAGAGGAACTTCTCGAGGAAAAAAGAAGGGGGCTCTTCAGGATATCAGAAGAAAATAGCAGCCTGAAAAATGATCTGAGCAGACTCCGGTCATCTTTTGAAGACCTGAAACGCAGGGAGATGTCTTCTCAAAAAGATGTTGAAAACTTGCAAAAAAGGCTGGTGGAAATAGATTCCTTTATAAAGGATGTGGAGTCAAATCTTCAGGGAAAGGACAGAGACCTTCTATTATTGAATGAAAATAAAGAGATAGTAACAAGAGAACTCTCTGCGGGTAGAAATAAGATTGAGGAAGTCCGGGAGGCACTTTCCGGTCTCAGGGAAGAGCTTGCTTC
>DAITNM010000002.1:0-17636 GCA_036834585.1 Thermodesulfovibrionales bacterium
GATGAGATTCCCCGCCCAGGGAACCTTAGCTCCGAACGCCGCATCAAGAGCACGGCACGAAGCTAATTGGTGTACGCTGTATCAGACCCCACAAAATCGGCTGGTTACATAAGAAGCGTCCCGCGGGTCCTTTCCAGTGAGCATTGCCTCAAAACCTCTGGCCATGGTGCCACTACTCCAAGCATCTTTGACCTTGCCATTTTCGACTTCTACTTCAATGGTGAGATGCCCTTCAATTCTTGTAACGGGATGTATGGTAATTTTCTTTGCCATTTATCTTCACCTCCCTTCAACCATTCTTTTTGTTAGATAAACTGGATTTTCTTATAGCATAGATCTTCTTTGAGATTTCGCTTTCTGCTGAATAAAGAGGAGTCACTTTATCATAGAATATAGGCTCGCCACAAGCCTGGCACAAACCGCCACAATCGAGACAGAAACTTATTCCGTCATTCCATCTCCGCACCGTACAGTCAATATAGGAAACAGGCCCTTTACATCCTTTTTCAAAGAGACACCAGTTCTTTTGCTTGGGATTGTTCCAATCCTTGAGAAATTCACCAGCATCGAAATGGGCACGGCGCCTGCAATTATCATGCATTGATACTTCTCCAAAATACATTGCAGGTCTTCCTTTTGAATCCAGTTCAGGTACCTTTCCTGTAACGAGGTAATAGAGAATTGTCCCTGCTAAATGATCTGGATGAACAGGACAGGTAGAAATGTTTATGAGAGGCTTATTAATTCCAGCTCGCTTAAGGGCCTCACCAACTCCTATTCCTTTTGTCGGACAGGCTCTTGGAATTCCGCCATATGCACTGCAGGCTCCTACAGCAATAACGGCCCCTGCCTTTTTAGCTATTTCCTCAAAGACTTCTCTACCAGGACGTTTACCATGCATCCAGAAGCGGTCATCAGCTGAAGGAATCGCACCCTCAAAAATATACACATAGCCGCCTTCTTTTATTGCCTCATGTAAAGCCTTTTCTGCAACCTCACCTGCAGCTGCCATAACAGTCATATGGTATCTCAGTGAAATCTTATCAAGAATAATAGAAGAAGCAGGTGGGTAATTGATCTGGGCAAAAGATATTGTACAACCTGTGCAAGCCTGTCCGGCAAACCAGACTACCGGTGGTTTCTTGGAGGCAGTTTCCATTGCATGGGCAACTCCTGATGTAAACTCAAGTTCTGATATGCCAAGGACTGCTGCAGTGGTAGCGCAATATTTCAGGAAATCTCTTCTGTTTATTCCGTGAAGTTCTAATTCACGTTCAAGCTCTTTACTTAAAATATCTTCTTCTTTCATACTTCACCTCCTTCTAAGTGCCACACGTTTATTGTTCAAACCTTTTCTTTACTTTTTAAAAATCATCACCTCCTTACGAAGTTTAATTTCATAGGTTCATCCTGTAAATTAATTCTATACTTTTATATTAATGAAAAATAAAAGTCAAGATTTATTTTGGTCTTTTGTGACCAAAATAATAAACTATCATTTTATTTTTTATAGCAATCAAAAGCTAAGGGCAGGAACTTCATTGGAAGTCACCCCCCTTGAAAAAAAGATACTTTTGTGTTAGGCTTTTAGTCTTAAAGATTCACGTAAAGAGTGGGCGTTAGTCTTATTAAGACATCAATCAGAAACAAGTAGGAAAGAGGCAAAAGGAATAGAAGGAGAAAGGAAAAGTTATGGTAGCCACAATTAAGGAGCTCCTTGAGGCGGGTGTACACTTTGGTCACCAGGTAAAGAGATGGCATCCCAAGATGAAGAAATACATCTTCGGAGAAAAGAACGGTATCTATATAATTGATCTCCAGAAAACACTGAAAGGGCTTGAAGATGCCTATAATTTCATAAAAGATACAACCTCAACAGGAGTGCCTGTACTCTTTGTTGGTACAAAGAAACAGTCACAGGACGCTATCCAGGAAGAGGCAAACCGCTCAGGATCCTTTTTTATCAATCAGCGCTGGCTCGGCGGGATGCTTACCAATTTCTACACAATAAAAAAGAGCATTGAAAAACTCAAAAAGATTGAGGCTATGAAGGAAGACAACACATTAGAGCTTCTACCCAAAAAAGAGGTTGCATCTCTCGAAAAGGAGAGGTCGAAATTGGACAAAAATCTGTTGGGTATCAAAGATATGCCATCCCTCCCAGGAGCTGTATTTATCGTAGACCCGAAGAAAGAGAGGATTGCTGTAGCCGAGGCAAGAAAGCTTTCCATACCAATCGTTGCTATTGTTGATACGAACTGTGACCCTGATGAGATTGACTATGTGATTCCTGGCAATGATGATGCTATAAGGGCAATAAAACTCATAACTTCCAAGATAGCGGAGGCTGTCATTGAAGGAAGAGAAACCTACTCGAAGACGATAGTAGAGGAAGCAGAAAAGCTCAAGGCCGAAGATAAGATAAAGCAGGAAGAAACCGAAGCAACATAATGACAATGATCACATCGGAGATGGTCAGAACACTCAGAGAAAAAACAGGCGCTGGCATGATGGAGTGTAAAAAAGCACTTACAGAGAGCAACGGAGATTTTGAAAGGGCTGTGAGCCTCCTCAGGCAGAAAGGCCTTGCGAGCGCAGAGAAAAAGGCTGGTAGGGTAACATCAGAAGGCATCATCGGCTCTTATATTCATATGGGAAAAATTGGGACAATGGTCGAGATTAACTGCGAGACAGACTTTGTTGCGAGGACAGAAGATTTCAAGGAACTTGTCAAGGATATCTCCATGCACATAGCCGCTGCAAACCCTTCATATATTTCAAGAGATGAAGTTCCTCAGGATGTTATAGAGAGCGAAAAGGAGATATACAGGGTACAGATTAAAGACAAACCACAACATGTTATTGAAAAGATTGTTGAAGGCAAGCTTGACAAATTCTACACAGATACGTGCCTTCTTGACCAGATATTTATCAAGGACCCTGAACAGAAGAAGAAGATTAAAGACCTCATTTCTGACAATATTGCACGATTAGGTGAGAACATTGTCATAAGGAGGTTCGTCAGGTTCCAACTTGGAGAGTCAGCTAAGGCATGAAAGAATTAAAATTCAAAAGGATACTCTTGAAGATCAGTGGTGAAGCCATGGTAGGAGATAAAGGCTTCGGGATTGATCCTTCCACGGTTGATTATATAGCCAGGGAGATAAAGAAAGCCGTCTCTACAGGGATTGAGATAGCAATAGTGATTGGCGGAGGGAACCTCTTCAGGGGAGTTGAAGCAAGCGTGAAAGGAATAGAAAGGGCATCCGCAGATTATATGGGAATGCTCGCAACCGTTATTAATGCCCTTGCTCTCCAGAACTCCCTTGAAAAACAGAGTATCCCCACGAGAGTTCAGACAGCCATAGAGATGAAGGAACTGGCAGAACCGTACATAAGGCGAAAGGCAATTAGACATCTGGAAAAGGGAAGAACTGTCATCTTTGCTGCTGGTACAGGAAATCCTTACTTTACGACTGACACTGCTGCAGCTCTCAGGGCAATGGAGATTGGTGCTGATGTAATACTCAAAGCAACAAAGGTGGATGGCATCTATACCTCAGACCCTGTAAAAGATCCTACAGCAAAAAAATATGATACCGTTACGTACATCGATGTTTTAAAAAAAGGACTCAGTGTTATGGATTCGGCTGCTGTATCCCTTTGCATGGATAACAACCTCCCCATTGTGGTTTTTAATCTCAGGGGTGAGAGCAATATTAAAAAGATTATAGAAGGAAAAAAAATAGGAACTCTTGTGAGGGGGAGCAATGGAACAAGAGTTAAAAAGAAAGACCAATGAGCGCATGGCTGTTGCCATCGACTCCCTGAAAAAGGAATTCTCTTCAATCAGGACAGGAAGGGCTTCTCTCGCACTCCTTGACGGAATCATGGTGAATTATTACGGTTCGATAACTCCCCTCCAGCAACTTTCAAGCTTAAGCATACCCGAAAGCAGGCAGATCGCAATACAACCCTGGGATCCCAAAATTATCCCCGATATAGAAAAGGCCATTATGAAATCGGATCTCGGCATAACACCCGTAAATGACGGTAGGATAATCAGGATACATATACCTCTCCTAACAGAAGAAAGAAGGAAGCAACTTGTCAAAGTCGTAAAGAAAAAGGCAGAAGAAGCAAAGGTGGCAGTAAGGAATATCAGACGGGACACAAACGAGGAGATGAAAAAACTCGAGAAAGAAAAACATCTCAGTGAAGACAACGTCAAGAGATTTCATGATGAGATACAGAAGCTCACAGACTCTTACATATCGAAAGTGGATGAAATTTTGAATCATAAGGAAAAAGAAATAATGGAGGTTTAATATCAAAAAAACTAAAGGAATGACAAAGAAAAAAATTATAAAGAAACCAGCAAAGAAATCTTCCAAAAAGGTCACCAAAAAGACCCTTCAGAAGAGTATGACAAAAGGGAAGCAAAAGGTTAAGACTCTTAAACAGGTTAAAACATCAAAAAAGACCAGAAAGGGCCAGACCCCCAAAAAAATTGCAAAGCTTAAAACCGCCAAAAAGGTCAAGGTTCCTAAAAAAGTTAAAATTCTCAAAAAGATCAAGACTCCTGAAAGGCTTATGCCCCGGAAGTCAGCAACAAAGGTTTCTTTGAGTAAAAAACCGGAAGAGGAAAGAAAGTCTGCACTGAGGATTGCCCTCGTCAAGAGAAGAGAGGAGATCGTTAAAGAGGCAAAGTCTGAAATATCCAAATATATAAGAGGCGAGACGAGACAACTTGTTGATACTGCTTTGGATGACGGGGACTGGTCTGTTGTTGACCTGTCTGAAGATATCAGTCTTCAAAAGTTAAGCTCTCACAGGGAGACACTCCTCAAGATAGATGAGGCATTGAGAAAACTCAAGGAAGGTACCTATGGAAAATGCGAGGACTGCGGAGAGGAAATTAGTGAGGAAAGACTAAAGGTCCTTCCCTTTGCAATCTATTGCAGAGACTGCCAGGAAAAAATAGAATTCCTTGAGGCAATAGAGAGGAAAGAGAGGATGTAGTAACTCCGTTAGAAAGGACTGAGCTTTCTAACAGGGTAAATTCAGGAGATCTGGTATACCTCAGCCAGTATCTCTTTTGCTCCCCTTGATAGTAAATCTTCAGCGAGGTTTGTGCCAAGTCTCTCATGATCTTCGAGCTTTCCTTCTGCATGGCCCTTTATAACCCTTTCTCCTGTAATACTTCCAACAAGACCATCCATAATAACCCTTCCATCCTTAATCCTCGCATAAGCAGCTATGGGAACCTGGCATCCTCCCCCGAGTCTCCTGAGAAGAGCCCTTTCTGCCCTTACAGATATCGATGTCTCTTGATGGTTTAAATCACCAAGGATAGTATTTATGACTTTATCATTAACCCTACACTCTATCCCTATAGCACCCTGACCTATTGCAGGAAGGCATATCTCAGGCTCAAGGATTTCTGTTATCCTATAAGCCAACCCTAATCTCTTAACGCCCGCAACAGCCACAATGATTGCATCAAACTGACCTTCATCAAGCTTCCTGATCCTCGTATCAAGGTTTCCCCTGAGTTGTACAATTTTTAAATCCGGCCTGATATTCCTCAACTGACATAAGCGCCTGAGACTACTCGTCCCTACAGTTGCACCATGAGGCAAGTCTTTATAACTTTGAACTTTGAACTCTGAACTTTGAACTTTAGTTATTAAAGCGTCCCTTGGATCTTCCCTTCTGCATATAGCAGCGAGGTGGAGTCCCTCCGGAAGTTCTGTCGGTACATCCTTCATGCTGTGTACTGCCATATCAACCTTATGCCTGAGGATGGCCTCCTCTATCTCCTTGACAAAAAGCCCTTTCCCGCCTATCTTTGCAAGGGGCACATCAAGGATCATGTCTCCGGTTGTCTTTATTTTTATAAGACTTATTTCAATCTCCGAGTGCAGATGTTGAATCTCTGACTTAACCCATTCTGCCTGCCAGAGCGCAAGTTTACTACCCCGGGTACCAATGTATATCCTATTCTTTTTCTTCATCATCAATCCCGTAGAGCTTTTTTATAATTGCTACCATGAGGTCTCGATCCTCTGAATCTTTTTTAAGCGCAATCGTTGGCGGATGAATAAGTTTATTGATAATGGCAGAAGCCATATACTCGATGGCCTTTCTCTGTTTTTCATCCATATCGGGAAACCTGTTCAAAAGTTTCTCAATCTCATCATTTTTAATCTTCTCCATCTTCTCCCTGAGGGCAACAATGGTTGGAAATGAATCGAGGGATGAAAGCCACTGGAAGAAGGGTTCGATTTCTTCTTCGACTATCCTTTCTGCCTTCTCTGCTTCTTTCTTCCTTTCGAACATATTTTCGTCAACAATCCCCTGCAGGTCATCTATATTGTACAGGTAGACATTGTCAAGATCACCTATCTTAGGATCAATATTTCTTGGCTCAGCGGTGATATCAATAATAAATATAGGCCTTTGCTTTCTTTCCTTCATCACCTTCTGCATTTGCTCTTTGAGCAAAATATAGTTTGAGGCAGCTGTTTGACATATGACTATGTCAGAGTGCACCATCTCATGCAGAAAATCTTCGAATTTAACGGGTCTACCATTGAATTCCTTGGCAAGCGCACAAGCCCTCTCGTATGTCCTGTTTGCTACAATAACTTCTTTTACGCCATTGCTCAATAAATGCCTTGCTGTAAGTTCAGCCATCTCTCCTGCACCCAAAAGCATAAATACCTTCTCCGAGATGTCAGTAAAGATCTTTTTTGCTAGTTCCACAGCAGCAAAGCTTATTGAGACAGCATTTTCGGCTATCCTTGTTTCACTCCTCACCCTTTTAGCAACAGAGATAGCTTTCTTCATCAATTTATTCAGAAGGATTCCTGTTGTCTTTTTCTCAAGTGCAAACTCAAATGCCTCTTTCAATTGTCCCAAAATCTGGGGTTCACCAATGACCATGGAGTCTAGGCTTGAGGCAACACGGAAGATGTGTCTTACTGCATCTACATCATCATATACATAAATTGCCTTATCAAGTAACGACCTGTCGATGTTATGGAATCCTGATATAAAAGTCTTTATTGATTCAGATGCCTTTTCAGTATCTTTCACACCAGCATAGAGTTCCATCCTGTTACAGGTAGAAAGAATAACAACCTCATCGACATGGGGGAGGTTTTTTAATTCTACTAGGCCCTCTTGGAGTTTGGACCCATTAAAGGCTACTTTCTCCCTTACTTCAATATCTGCTGTATTATGATTAAGACCTGCTACCAAGACTTTCATAGGAATACATGGAGACCCTTATGGAGTAATTTAATGCCGAAAAAGGCAATGAGAATCGTAAGAAATCCAGCAATTGATAATATAGCTGCCCTTTTGCCTCTCCACCCTGCAACAAGCCTTGCATGGAGAATAATCGCATAGATAAACCATGACACAAGGGACCAGACCTCTCTCGGATCCCACCTCCAGAAACTTCCCCACGCACTCTCTGCCCATAGGGAACCCGTAATTATCGCAAGTGTTAGCAGAGGAAACCCCATGGTTATGAGTCTATAGTTCAACTCGTCGAGGGTTTGAAGACTCGGTAATCTTGCAAAAAGCCCCCCAAGGTGTTTTGATTTCACATGGTGTTCCTGAATGAGATACATTGTTCCTACCCCAAAAGCAAGGGCAAATGCAGCATTACCTAAAAAAGCTATGACAGTATGTATTGTAAGCCAATAACTTTGAAGAACAGGGCTCAGGGGTCTTATCTCCCTCGAAAGCATAGAAGATGAGAGCATCAGAAGAAGCACGACAGGCATTACAAAGGAACTCAGGATTTTCACCTTGTACCTGAATTGTAAAAGAAAGAAGATCAGGATAATGCTCCATGAAAAAAAAGAAGTCGATTCGTGGAAATTTGTTATAGGTATGTGGCCTGCTGCAACATAACGATAGATGATGTTTGCGGTATGGAGAGCGAAACCCGCGCCAACAAGGAAAAGCATAATATGGGAAGTGATCTTTCTACCTTTGAAGAGCTCTACTATACCAACAATTGTTGCTGCTGAATAAAAGATTAGGGTAAGTTCAAAAAGAAATGTTTCCATCAAAAACAGCCGAGTTGGCAAGTCGTAATCTTTATGTGAAGATTGTCTGCAGCCTCTCCAACTTCCTTATAGGAAACGCCGAGCTCCTCTGCAATCTTTCTCGCAATAGCACAGGGGAGCTTCCCTCCGGTAGCCCTCTTCTTTATCTCTTCTGTAATTTTATCTTTCACTTCAAGTGCCCGATTTATCAAACTCTGCTAAATTAAGTAACCTCAGAACTGCTTACAATAAATTTTACAACATCATTATTTAAAAACTCAATTTGACAGGAAATATCTCTTTTTTCATGAAGGAATTTAATTTTTTTTATTTTAAATGGTATACAGGCATGATATAGTATTTTCGCTCATTCTCGGTCGTTCCGACCTCCGAGGCTTTTGCCTTTTTATATTAGTATATTCACAATAGACTATCGGCAAAAGAACCCGCTCAAATACTATATCATGCCATCACGGAATTGGGAGATGTTTCCTCATATGTTGCAGAATATTCTTACAAAATAAAAAGGTTATAATTTATAGTGAAACCAAAAATGGCAAAGAAAGCATTAATCCTCCTCGGCCCTACAGGAGTGGGAAAGACCGGCGTTTCGCTCCTTTTGGCAAAAGCCCTCAACACTGAGATAATCAGTGCAGATTCAATGCAGATTTACAGATATATGGATATCGGAACTGCAAAACCTTCATCCGAAGAAAGGCTCATGATCAAACATCATATGATTGATATTGTTGATCCATGGGAAACATACAGCGCAGGAAAATATATCAATGAAGTAGTACCCATTATAGATGAACTTCACAGGGAAGGAAAGCTTCCAATCATTGCTGGTGGCACAGGCCTTTACGTTAAGGCAATGACAAGAGGCATTTTTAGTGGTCCTTCTGCCGACTGGTCATTAAGGGGACAACTTCTCTCATTAGAAGACGAAGAAAAAGGAATCCTTTATAATTTTTTAAAAGACCTCGACCCGGAGACGACAAGCAGAATAACCTCGAATGATAAACGCAGAATCATACGGGCCTTAGAGGTATGTTTAAAAAGTGATTCGAGCATGTCAGAAATGCAGAGAATGATGACAAAACCCCTTCCCTATGAGTTCATAAAAATAGGTTTGCTAAGGGACAGAAAAGAGCTCTACAGACTGATAGAACAGAGGGTGGATGAGATGATAAAGGCAGGGCTGGTGGATGAGGTAAGGATAGTAATAGATTTAATCAAAGCCAGGGCGGAACGGGGATACGGGGACACGGAGAATAAAAAATTCACCGATTTGCCTTTTCCTTCCATGCAGGCTATAGGCTATAAAGAAATTGCACTTCACCTTTATGGAAAGATCACTTTAGAAGAAGCTATCAGTCTCATAAAAAGAGGGACAAAGAGATATGCCAAGAGGCAACTTACATGGTTCAGAAAAGAAGAGGGGATTCAATGGGTAGATATAACAGGCATCCATGATAGTAATGAAATTTATCGTCTCGTTTTGGATTTCCTCAAGAACAACTCAGCTTTCGCTGGACTCAAGAGCTCGAGTATTCAGGGTGGTAGTGGGTTGCATTATTAAGAAAAATACTTTATGGTAAATGAAAAAAGGAGAAGACAATGACCAATGCAGTGAAGAGTCAGAATCTTCAGGACAACTATCTTAACCAGCTCAGGAAGGACAAGATACCAGTTCTTGTCTATCTCACGAATGGTGTGAGACTAAAGGGCGTGATAAAAGGTTTTGACAACTTTGTAATCGTTTTAAAGGAAAATACCTATTCCCTCATTTACAAGCATGCTGTAGCAACAATAGTGCCTGAAAAGGACGTAGAAATAAGACTTGAAAACCAATAGCAACCCTCGAAACCCAATCCCCACGGTAGATATTATAATAGAATATAAAGGTGGTATCATACTGATAAAAAGAAAGAATCCGCCTGAGGGATGGGCACTGCCCGGGGGCTTTGTGGATTATGGGGAAAGCCTTGAAACTGCTGCTTTTCGGGAAGCAAAAGAAGAGACAGGTCTCAATATTAAGCTTATAAGGCAATTTCATACGTATTCTGATCCGAAGAGAGATTCCAGGCATCATACTATAACAACGGTTTATATAGCAAAGGCAAAAGGCATTGCAATAGCTGGAGATGATGCTGAACAGATCGGCGCCTTTAAAAGAGGTGTTTTTCCAGAAGAGATAGCCTTTGACCATAGAGAGATTCTGAATGATTATTTTACAGGGAGGTATTAGGTAGATGCTCAAGGTGATGCGCAAACATGCTAAGTACTTCTATGTGCTGTTTTTTATTGTTATTCTTTCCTTCTTATTCTGGGGAATAGGAACTGTAGATAAAAATGATGGAGGTGAAATTTTGGCTGAGGTCGGAAAATACAAGATAACGACACAGGAATATTGGAAGAATTACGAAAATATCTACCGCTTTTACAGAGAGATATATAGAGAAAAGTTTGATGAGGATATGGAGAAAAAGATGAAACTGAGGGAAAAGGTCCTCGACTCCATGATAGATGAGAAAGTACTTCTTACAGCTGCAAAACAAGCTGGGATCAGTGTAAGCAATGATGAGCTACATGAGGCAATAACACATGAACCGGCTTTTATGAGAGACGGGATTTTTGATAACAATATATATCTGAACAGACTTAGACTGAACAGGATTACTGTTGAGGAATATGAGAGGGCAAAGCAACAGGAACTTGTGCTTATGAAAATGAAGCTCTTAATAGAGTTATCTGTCGATGTGCCAGATATTAGTACCGAGCTGAAACAATTACCTACTGATGAGAACGCGATGAAGATGCTAAGTGATACACTTCTTAATCAGAGGAAAGAAATGGCTGTAAGGTCCTACATTGAAGGCTTTAAGAAAAAGATAAAAATCAAGATTAATACAAAACTCATTTCATAAGTATCTTTTCTAAATCTCCTTTACTCCTCTTTAAGAAAGAGGGGTATTTTGGAAGTTTGAAAACCCCTCAATTTTTATAGTAATATTAACTGAGCCGAAGTGGTGGAACCTGGTAGACACGCACGTTTGAGGGGCGTGTGGGGAAACCCGTGCGGGTTCAAATCCCGCCTTCGGCACCATGAATTTAAAATTCAAGAAGTTGCCTTTTAGAAAAACAACCTCTTCAGTAGTCATTACTAAATCCTCTCTATGAGTCATCGACAATTCACTTTTTTCCTACTTTGTTCAGCTGCAGGTGGAAGAAGCAAAATCTTTTTTAAAAATAATGCTTGAAAACTTATTAAAAAAAGTGCAGATTATTACAGTAGATAAAAAGAGACGTATTCAAACAATAAACTAAAACAAAGGAGGAGGTAAGAATGGTAAAGAAAAAACCTGTTAAGAAGGTAGTTGCCAAGAAAAAAGTCGTAAAGAAAAAGAGGAAACCCAACCCGGCATTCATGAAACCAATGAAGATTAGTGATGCCCTTGCAGAGGTGGTTGGGAGCAAGCCACTTCCGAGAACAGAAGTTACCAAAAAACTCTGGGAATATATCAAGAAGAACAAACTCCAGGATAAAGTAAACAAGAGGATGATCAACGCTGATGTTAATCTGAAGGCAGTATTCGGAGGGAAAAATAAGGTTTCGATGTTCGAGATGACCAAGCTGGTCAGCAAACATCTGAGTTAGTAACATAGCAGCATCTGCAATTGAGTTCACCAAAGGCAGGCAACACTACTTATAAAGTTTGTGTTGCCTGCCTTTTATTTTTTATTTCACTGTTTGGCATGATGCAGCTTTGAGGAAAGCATGATTATATTACAAAGGTTATATGATTTGTCAGTCTATCTGACAAAATTCGTCATCATTTCTTATTTTCATTGGCACAAAATTCATTTTTGTTCTTTAAAATCAACATTATTTAGATGGATGTCTTTGGCATAAAATCTGCAAAAATAAACAATAGTACTAAAAAGGATAAAGATTAAGACCTTATGGAACAGCTCTATATAGATAAAAGATTAGATACCGAAAACATAATTGGTGAAAGATGTCCTTATTTAGAGGAAGAATTTTGCAGAATATCAGGAATAGAGCGAGAAATGGCAGGGTTTATTGATAAAAAGTTCTGCCGAAGCAGCGAGTGGAATAAGTGCACCGTCTATATTTCACAGTTTTTCTACGACCCCAATGACGGCTATTAAGAAATAGGTATATTACTAGTTTTTTTGCATTTCGAAAAGGATTTTGATGTTATCTGGTTTCAAAAAACATATCTTACTTCGTATCAACTATCTTTATTAAATACTTTTCCCATACTTTACGATTCCAAAAATTGCAAAAATGTTGTAGATTACAAGTGTAATTAAAAGGTTTTCTTTGCATGCAGAACCGATATATCCCTAAAATATTCATCAATATTTTTACCATTTGCATTCTACTCTTTTCAGTTTCTGTTTACGCAGGAAACAATTGGGTTTCTATTGGTGTAATTGGAAATGATCTATGGTTTGTTGATACCAATTCAATAGCATGTAAAGAAAACTCTTGCAGAGTATGGATAAAAATATTATCAAGGACATCCGCAAAAAGATCGCCTTTAGAGAGTGAAGGGCACGTGGAATATCTGGTTGATTATAATTGTACGTGGCTGGAATATCGAATACTTGAGACAACAAAATATGATTCAAATGGTCATGTAACAAATAGTGCTTTTCCGACAGACCAGAAGAAAAAATATAAAATACAAGAGTCTGCAAATAAACAACTCCATGACCTTGTTTGCCAAAAAATAAACCTTCAAGAGGAACAGCAAAAGCCTGCTCAAAATTATACTGAAAGTATACTCAAAGAAGAAAAGAAGAATACTTTGCAGAAAGGAAAACAGGAAATAGTAAAGAAATCATCAAAAAAATTACAACCACAGGTTCAAGTTCTTCCCAAAAAAGCAATCTCTCCAAAATCTTCTAAAACTCCAAGTGCTGTATTTACAGTTCAAGCAGGTGCTTTCGAGAATGCTTCTTATGCACAATCCTTAAAAACCCTACTTGATAAAAAAGGATACCATGCCTATATAATACCCTCAAAAAAGAAAGGGAAACTCTATAAGGTCTGTATAGAGAAATTCAGTGACAGGGAAAAAGCAAAGACGCTATCCGAGAAAATCAGAAAGACAGAGGGCATCCAGGCATTTGTAACCTCTTGGTGAGAGTTATACCTACCTCTTATTCACAATTTTTCGTAAATATGGAGGATATGGTATTTGAGCGGATTTTTTTGCTGATAGTCCTTTGAAAATATTTCTAATATAAAGAGGCAAAAGCCTCGGAGTCCCGATCTTATCGGGACGAGAATGAGCGAAAATACTATATCCTCCATCACCAACAACCGTTCTATGAGTTAATTTATAAATACAGTTATCCGGGTGGCCAGTGCATTCGTCGACCGCCAAAAATATGAAGATGTATATGAAAAATAGTCTGGCCTGACTCGGGATTACAGTTCATAACAAGCCTGAAGCCTCTATCTGCTATACCTTTGTCTCTTGCGATCTTGTTGGCAACCTGAAACAAATGACCTATTAAGACATTGTCTTCTTCTTTTAAATCGAGGTTTGTAGAGATATGTTTTTTAGGTACCACGAGGGTATGGACAGGAGCCTGCGGATTAGTGTCCTCAAAAGCAACGGAAAGACCATCTTCATATATGATCTTTGCTGGCAGCTTTCTCTGTGCAATCCTGCAGAATATACATTCCATAAAGCCTCCTGAATTTAACTCTTAAGAATAAAAATATATCAGATAAGAATGAAAAAATCAGTTTTTTAATTCGTGGATTCAATAGAATGTAGAAGAAACTGGAGATCGTCTTGCGAAACAACATAATCTTTCTTACAGAACTCGCACTGAACATCTAAGACTTCCCCTCTGCTGACAAGCTTTCCTATATCCTCTCTGCCAAGGACTACTATTACATCCAGAACCCTATCTTTTGTACATGGACAGTAATAGAGGACTTCTTTCCATTCAGAGATTTCAATAGGTAAGCCGACAGCTTCCTCTATTATCTCTTTTGGGCTTAATCCATCCAGAATCATGGTGCTCACAGAAGGAAGCCCTTTCAATTTTCTCTCAAGGTATCCTACTATCTCATCTCTCAAGCCAGGTAGGATATGTACCATAAATCCTCCTGATGCCTTCACAGAATTGTCCGTGTCAACATATACCCCGAGTGAGACAGCAGCAGGTATCTGCTCAGAGACATTTAGATAATAGGCAAGGTCTGTAGCGATCTCACCTGTCTGCAAAGGCACAATACCACGGTAATATTCCCTCAGGCCGAGGTCTTTTAATACATTCAGGAATCCCTTTCCTATGCCTCTTCCAACATCAAGTTTTCCATCTTTCAAACCGAGGTGTATATGCGGTCTCTTCACATATCCCCTTACCCTGCAAAGCCAGTCAGTTTCTGCTACAATCCCTCTCAGAGGGCCATCCCCTTCGACCTGAAGGACTACTTTCTGCCCTTCCTTCAGGATTGAAGAAAGGAGGATAGATCCGCTTATTACCCGCCCAAGAGCTGCAGTGGCAGTCGGATATGTATCGTGAATTACCCTTGCCTTTTCGACAGTTTCAGTATCAATAAGCCCTACAACCAAAAGAGGCTCGTCCTTTACGATTCCTTTTAAAAGGAGATCCATAAATTTAGTATAGAAATCCTTTTCGTCTTTTACAACCTTATTCAGGTTAAAAAATGTAAGGTTACTTCTCTCTTCTGTATCTCACATATTCAACGAAACCTAAGAGATTCCCTGCAACTACAGTGAGGAACCACGATAGAGAAATGGCGGTTGCGACGCCTGGTCTGATCCCGATGAGACCAAAAAACAAGACGAATGCACCTTCCCTTACACCAATCCCTGATATCGAAATAGGGAGTGCCGTAAACATGACAATAAGGGGCAAAAAGACCAGGCAAGCAATAAAGGGAATATGTTCCCCTATACCGACGGCGAGAATATAAACAGCTAAGATACCCGCAAGCTGCACGAGCACAGATATCAGTAAGGCCTTTCCGATAATCCCCTTCTTATTTCGATAGGAATGGGAATAATCATAAAATTCTGAGAGAATCATCATCCTATTGCCAAGACGTAAACCAAAGATCAGGAGGCTTACGATTACAAATATTAAAACAATGAGAGGCAAAGTCCATACTGCAGGCGAACCCTGAAGATATGAGTAACCAAAAGGATAGGCAGCCATACATATCGCTATCAGTGTAACGAAACCAATATATCGATCCATAAAAATAGAAGCCAGAGTTAGACCCCCTTTCCCTATTGCCTTATAGAGATAGAAGCCTTTAACAGCATCCCCGCCTATAAGACCAGGGAGAAAGGTATTAAAAAAAGAGCCTATTAAATACAGTGAAAAAAGTTTCTTTATGCTGACTTTCTCTGGAAGAAGAAGCCTCCACCTTAATGTTGAGATAAATTGAGCAAGAATGTAGAGTGTTATGGCAGATATAAAGGCAAAAGGGCTCATGCCCTTTAATGTTGAGTAAACAATCCCGGGTCCTGTTCTTGAGAAAACAATATAGAGGAGCACAAAACTTACAGTGAGCTTCAGGCTAAGAAGAAGTATCCTATTTGGTTTAAGGGCCAAGGATCTTTTTAATCACATAGATGGGTTTTCTCTGGCTTTCGTGATAAACCCTCACGAGCATCTCTCCGAGGAGGCCCATTCCGATAAGCTGAATACCCACGATAATCAACAGGGCACCGAGTAAAAGGAGCGGTCTTCCTCCTATATCCTTCCCAAAAAAGATTTTATCGATACTGAGATAGAGTGATATGAGAAAGCCGAGGAAACCACTTAATATGCCAGCAGGTCCGAAAAATTGAATCGGTTTTGTGGAAAAACTCTGGAGGAATTTTACTGTAATCAAATCCAGAACGACCTTTATGGTTCGTGAAATACCGTATTTTGTGCTTCCTCTCAGTCTCGGAAAGTGACGTACCTCCACCTCTGCAACTCTAACCCCATACCAGCTTGCAACAGCAGGAATGAATCTGTGCATCTCCCCATAGAGTTTCAAATTTTTTATGACATCCCTCCTATACGCCTTAAGAGAGCATCCATAATCATGAAGCTTCACTCCGGTTACATTACTGATTAGCCAGTTTGCCATTAATGAAGGAAGCCTCCTCGAAAAGAAAGGATCCTTCCTATTTTTTCTCCAACCACTCACAAGGTCATTGTCTTTTATAAGCTCAAGGAGTTTCTGGATATCAGCAGGATCATTCTGGAGGTCACCGTCCATTGTTACGATAACATCTCCGCGTGCAAAATCGAACCCTGCTGCAAATGCTGCGGTCTGGCCAAAGTTACGCCTTAAACTCAATATAATGACCCTTTTATCTTTTGACTGGATCTCCTCAAGGATAGAAAGAGTCCTGTCAGTGCTTCCATCATCCACAAAAAGTATTTCATACTCCTTTTCCAACGGATCGAGGTTCTCCTTAAGTTTTTCATAAAGGGTAGGTATATTTTCTTCTTCGTTGTAAAGGGGAACGACTATAGAAAGGGTCATTAATAACTCCCTGGTTTTTCTCCTCTCATGCCCTTGAAATCATAACACAGAAATATAGAATAATCCCTTATCTTTTTATCGTTAGTATAAGCTGTAAAAAGCCTTTTCTCAATCCCTTCAAAGGAATCCCCAATCTTTTTGGGCAACCTGGTGTCATCTATTCTAACAAAGACTGCATCATAATGAAGAAGATTTTGGAATCCAGGCCAGAGGTCATACTGGTTCATCCTTCGCTTGTGGACAATACAATAGGTTATAGGATGCCCTTTTACATAGAAGGCAAGTTCACTCGAAACCTGGTATCTATCAGAAAATATAAATACAGGTCTTTTTACAGACATCTCGTCATATAGCCTTGTTACTTCTACACCAAGTTCTTTCCAGCCTTTCAGCCTGCTCGTAGGATCTTTTTTAACTGGTAGATTGAGAATTGAAGGATAGTGGGTTATAGAAGTTACAACAACTGTTAGCAGGACTGCTGTTGTAATGAGAATTTTCCTGCCTTTTCCTTCAGAATAAAAGTTTTTGTAGAAAGCAGAAAAGGAAATAATACCTGTTATATATCCGGGCATTGCCCAGTTTGCCTGCACCTTAGCCTGAAGACTTTTTAAAAGGAAAAAGGCAATAATGGGTACTGAAAACCAGAAGAGAAAAGCTCCTTCTCTCTGCCTCCTTAGTTTCCAGAGAGATATAGCCACAAGAACAAACAAGAGAGGTGTTATTACGCCAAATTGCGAACCTGCAAACTCAAGGAATCTCATTATGGTTATCCTGAAGCCTTCTTCAATATTTGCCTGACCTGCAGTGTGCCTTAATGTGACCCAATCATGTTCTGCATTCCATAGCACCACAGGGCTGAAGACAAGAAGGCTTATAATGATGGCAATATAGGGGCCTCTTGCAAGTAAAAGTCGCTTTTCTTTTGATAATATGAAGAGAAAAGCACAGAGATAAAAAAATGCCATGGTGTATTTTGTAAGAAGACCGAAGCCTATTGATAAGCC
>DAITNM010000002.1:17736-23791 GCA_036834585.1 Thermodesulfovibrionales bacterium
TCCTGACTATTTATTGCTTCCCAGAAAAAAAATAGCGACAGTATCCAGAAGAATATAAAAGGTGAATCTATGGTAAATATGATCCCGAATGTTGAAAAAAGGGGAATTAGCTGAATCAATATCGCTGAAAAGAGTCCTGCTTTCTCATCATAAAGTTTCCTTCCAAGAATATAGATAAAAATGCTGCTTAAGGCAGAAAAGAGTACTGCCATTGATCTTATACCAAAAACATTATCTCCAAATATGGCTGTGCCAATATATATGAGATATGCAATCATAGGCCCTTTTGAGTAATAACTCCAATCGGGCCTTCTTGACCACTCCCAGTAATGAGCTTCATCAGGGCTTAGATCGAGAGGGCCGTTCAGAATGTAGTAGATGCGGAAGAGACTTACTATCAGTAGAAAAACAAAGAGAATAGTAGGATAGGGTTTTTCTTGGAACTTTTTATGAGCCTTTTTATAGAAACCAAATATAGATATTGCTACTCCTATACCGAGCAGCCCTCCCACAAGAACATCTGAGGGATAATGAACACCAACATAGACCCTTGAAAAACTCACAAGGAGGGCAACAATGATGAAGGCATATCTTATTTTATTTTTAAAAAGAATAAAAAAAGGCACTGCAAAGGCAAAGGCATTTACAGCATGGTTTGATGTCATCGAATAAGAATCGCTGCAACCAACAAGGAGATGAACACCTTCGAGTACTTTGCAGGGTCTCGGCCTTTCAAGAATATGTTTGAGGATCTCTGAGCCCCAATCAGAGAGAGCAAATGAGGCAAGAGCGAGTACAAAGGCAATGATTGTCTTTTTTCTGTCCTTATAAAAGAACCATACCACAAAAGGAAGTATTAATATATAGGCCCTACTTGTGATAAAAGGCATTATTATATTAAACAGACTATTCTGGAGGGTACGGTTAACAAAGAAAAAAAGAGATATATCTATGTCATGAAAGCTCATCTATAAATGAACCAAATCCAACAATAAGCAGGGCTGGCTTGAGCGACATCAGTCATCCTTTATTACTTTTGGTGCCCATTTGATTATCTCTTTAACTAATGCCTCTATAGTTGCTTCTTTTGGCATGATATCAACTTTAAGCCCGGCCTTTACAATAGCCTTTGCTGTAACAGGCCCGATCACTGCTATAGCTACTCCCTTCAGGAGTTTATCAGCCTTTTCTCCCATAATCTCTATGAAGTTATTAAAGGTGGCTGCACTTGTAAAAGTCGCAATTGATATCCTCCCTTCTTTTAAGAACCTTCTTAATCTCTTACCATGCTTCTCAGGTTTCACAGCCCTGTAAGCAACAGGCAGATCTATGTGACCTCCAAGCTCCCTTACTTTCTCCGGAAAAATCTCTCTCGTTTTCTCAGCCTTGGGAAGGAGAAATTTCATTCCCTTGAACCCTTGACTCCTTGAATCCTTGACCCCTTCGAATAACTTAATCAGTCCTTCTGAGGAAAATTCCTCAGGAATAAGATCTACCTTTATGCCATATCTCTTTATCTCTTCTGACGTCTTTGAACCTACTGCACAGATTTTTATTCCCTTTAAATCTCTGATGTCCCTGTCCATTTCAAAGAACCTTTTGAAAAAATACTTTACGCCATTCCTGCTTGTGAATATCAGCCAGTTATATGTCTCAATCTTGTCAATTGCACTGTCCAGCTCAGAAAAATTTCTTGGAGGCACTATCTCTATCGTCGGGAATTCAATAAGCTCAGCACCGAGTTCTTCTAACGGCTCAAATCCTTCAGAATGTTCTTTCGTAAGAAGGACCCTGTAACCAAACATCGGTTTTTTATCATACCATCTGAGAGATTCTCTGAGCCTTACTACATCTCCAACAACCATAACAGCAGGTGGTTTAATATCCTTTTCCTTCACAAGCTCAACAATATTTTTTAATGTCCCTATGATTGTCTTCTGATCGGGCCTTGTTCCCCATCTGACTACTGCAACAGGTGTTTCAGGACTCCTTCCATTTTCTATCAGTTTTTGAGTAACAACATCTATATTCTTTACAGCCATCAGGAAAACGAGTGTTCCAACACCTGTGGATAGTTTTGCCCAGTCTATGGTGCTTTCTTTTTTTGTAGCGTCCTCATAACCTGGTATGACGGCAAAGGAAGATGAATAAAGCCTGTGGGTTAGGGGAATCCCTGCATAGGCAGGAGCAGCAACAGAGGAGCTCACACCAGGTACGATCTCAAACTCTATACCGTTTTCAGCAAGGGCTTCTGCTTCTTCTCCACCACGACCAAATACAAAGGGGTCTCCGCCTTTGAGTCTGCATATAATCTTTCCTTCCTTTGCCTTCTGGACAAGGATTTCATTTATCTCATCCTGTGCCATGGAGTGATGGCCGCCTCGCTTTCCAGCATAAATGAACTCAGCATCATGGTTAATGTAATTTAAGATCTGCGCATTAAGATGTAAGTCATAGATTACAACCTCTGCTTTCCGAAGGCATTTCAAACCCTTCACTGTAAGAAGCCCGATATCACCAGGGCCTGCGCCGACTATAAAGACCTTGCCTTTCATGCTCATACTTTAAATAATTTTGTCATCAGTGTACAAGAAAAAGAGATTGCTTCGGTCATGCGACCTCGCAATGACAAATTGAGAAATTTTGCTCCTTGACTGTCATTGCGAGCAGTCCCGAAAGAATTCGGGACGACGTGGCAATCTCATTTAAATAAAATCAACACACCCACTCTATTTTAGGAAATATAATATCTTGATTGCTTGACTCAGATATGCACTGAATAGATCAGGGTACTCTTAAAAAGTAGGATAATTTCTTAAAATTTATTTTGAATTCATCTCCTCTTTGAGAGCCTTGCCCGCCTTGAAATGCAGGACCCTTTTCCCTGGCACATCAATCTTCACTCCTGTCTTCGGGTTCCTTGCTATCCTTGGCTTTCTGTTTTTCAGCCTGAAGTTTCCGAAACCCCTTATTTCGATCTTTTCGCCTTTTGTGAGGGCATCCTTCATGGTATCGAAGATGGTCTCGACAACAATCTCAGCCTGTTTTTTCGTAAGGCTACCAAACTTTCCTAAAACCTTTTCTATGAGGACTGACTTGGTCATAAACCCTCCTTAAAAAAGTTGAAAGTTAAAATGCATATATTACAAATTCCTATATAAATCCAAATTGCAAAACATTTGACATTTAACCTTGGCATTTGAATTTTTCATTTACCATTAGGGTGCGAAGAGATATTTCACCCTTACTGTCGGGAAGATATCTGTCCATTCCTTGGGCATCTTTCCCTTAAGTAAGTCAATGAAAGAAAACTTCTCCTTTTTGCTCACCACCACGGGCTCTCCCTTTATTCCAGAAAGTTTCCCAGCAGTCTGGACTGTATCCTCGAGGTTTCCGAGCTCGTCGACAAGACCTAATTTTAGGGCCTGTTCGCCTGTGAAGACCCTTCCGTCGGCAATCTTTTTCACATCATCCACGAGCATTTTCCTTCCTTCTGCAACGGCCTTAATGAACTGCTCGTGTACATTATCCATAACACCCTGGAGGATCTCTCTCTCTTCTTTATTGATTCCTCTGAACATGGATGCTATGTCTTTATGTTTACCGCTCTTCACAACTTCTGTCTTTATACCAAGCTTATTCAAAAGCCCCTCTATATTAGGAACCTCCATGATTACACCGATTGAGCCTGTAAGTGTCCCTGGATTTGCGATAATTTTTGTAGCAGGCGAAGCAATATAATAGCCTCCTGATGCAGCAACAGATCCCATTGATACCAGGACTTTCTTTTTTGCAACAGCCTTTTTCACCTCTTCGTAAATCTCCTGGGCAGGAGCTACAGCACCTCCTGGGCTATCAATACGCAGGACAATAGCCTTTACAGCAGAGTCCTTCACATACTGTTTGAGTTCATCAACTATCTCCCTTGAATCCACAATAATGCCTTCAATACGTATCAAGGCAACCCGGTCTCCGATAGGTATATTTTTCTGGAGCATCATAAAGAGGATACCTGAAACAACAAAGAGTAGAAACAAAATAAGAAGTGCCAGTAAAATCTTCTTCACCCTTCCAGCCTCTTAACGTTTTTCATGCTCAGCCCTATCTTTCTCTCCTCGAGATCCAACTTTATTATTCTCAACCAAATCTCATCACCTTCTTTTATTAAACCTTCTGACTTTTCCGATGTTGTCCTGACAATCTCGGAAGAGTAAACAAGACCTTCAACCCCACCCTCAAGCTCAACAAATATTCCGAAATCCGTAATCCTGAGTACTTTTCCCTTTGTCTCGGAACCGAGCTTGAACTGCTCCGGTATATCCTTGAGCCATGGATCGGTTTTAAGCTGTTTTAAGCCAAGGGCTATCCTTTCCGCCTCCGGTTCTATACTCAATATGATTGTCTCTACCCTCTGCCCTTTCCTCAAGACCTCCGAAGGATGTTTTATATGTTTTGTCCAAGACAGGTCAGATATATGGATGAGACCATCAACTCCTTCGGGAAGACTGACAAAAACACCAAAATCAGCAAGGGTCTTTACTTTGCCAGAAATCTTCTGGCCAACGGTGTAACGCTGAGAAACGAGCTCCCATGGACTCGGTTTAAGCTGTTTAATGCTCAGGGAGAGCCGCCTCTCCTCTTTGTCAACTTTTAACACAACAGCATCAACTGTCTCTCCAATGGAAAGGTATTTCGACGGATGTTTAGGCCTCGGTAACCAGTCCATCTCTGAAATATGTACAAGTCCCTCAAGACCTTCTTCAAGCTCAACAAAAGCACCATAATCAGTAACACTCACAACCTTGCCCCTTACTTTTTTGCCAATAGGATATCTTTCATCAACAGTAAACCATGGGTCTGACTTTTTCTGCTTGTAACCGAGAGTTACCCTTTCATTGTCTTCATCATATTTAAGGATAACAACCTCCACCTCATCTCCAATAGCAAAAAACTCAGAAGGATGGTTTATTCTCCCCCAGGAGATATCCGAGATATGGAGTAAACCATCTATTCCTCCGAGGTCTACAAATACACCATAATCTGTAATGTTTTTAATTACTCCCTTGATATGGACTCCCTCTTTAAGTTTTTCAAGGGTCTCTGCTTTCTTCCTCTGTCTCTCCTCTTCAAGGATTGCCCTCCTCGATATGATTACATTAGAAAGCTTATTGTTAAGTTTTAAAACCTTAAAGAGCAACTTCTGTCCTATGAGGTTATCAATATCTTTTGGTGCCTTCAGGTCTATCTGTGAACCTGGAAGAAAGGCATTTACTCCTGAAATATTTACGAAGAGGCCGCCTTTTGTCTTTCCAACAACAACCCCCTCTACAGAAGTCCCTTCCTGCAGTGCCCTCTGAAGGAGGTCCCATGTATTTATCTTTGTAGCTGTTTCTTTTGAAAGATTTACAATACCCTCAGAATCGAGGATTTCCTCGACATAGACTTCTATATAATTTCCAACCTTCATTGATTTGAGTTCTTCTTCTGAAAATTCCACAATCGGGACAAACCCCTCACACTTATACCCGATATCAACAATGACTCCATCCTGCTTCAATGCCAATACCCTTCCTTTTAGTATTGTCCCTTCTGCAATAATATGAAATGTCTCAGCATAGAGTCTTTCCATCTCATTGTTTTTAAGTTCCACGAAAAGTTTATCCTCCTATATATTTAATTCTCTCTTCCACCTCTTTTATAATCCACTCAGGAGTTGATGCTCCCGCTGTTATGCCAACTCTCTTTGCACCCTTGAACCATCTGTCTTCAATTTCAAAAGATGTTTCTATATGATAGGTAGGCACGGAAAGAGACCTGCAGAGTTTTGCAAGCTGGGTGGTATTCGCACTGTTTTTACCCCCTACAACGACCATGACATCAACATTTTTCGCCATCTCTTCTGTCTCTTTTAACCTTAAGGCTGTAGAATTACATATTGTATTATATACTTTTATTTCTTTTGCGTATTCTATAGCATGAGACAGAACCCGTTTCAACGCCTCAAGGGGCTGAGTAGTCTGAACAACAATACCAACCTTACTCTTTAGTCTGGGAA
>DAITNM010000003.1:0-13671 GCA_036834585.1 Thermodesulfovibrionales bacterium
CTTCTCCTTAAGCAACCAGATCTTGGAACAGCATTAATAATCCTGATAATCTTTCTATCTTTAATGCTTGCTCGAGGGCTCCAAAGAAAGATTGTAATACTTTTTGTGATTATTGGTCTGATTTCTCTTCCCTTCCTCGGAAACATATTCTGGGAAGGTCTCAAAGACTATCAGAAGAACAGGCTTATTGCTTTTATGGAACCCAGGGTAGACCCGACAGGGATAGGGTATCACATAACTCAATCCAAGATTACTGTCGGATCAGGTAAGTTTTTCGGAAAGGGCTACCTGAAAGGCACACAGGGGCCTTTCAGATTTCTTCCAGAAAAGCATACGGATTTCATATATGCAGCCTTTGCTGAAGAGTGGGGCTTCCTTGGAAGCATCCTACTTTTATTTTTCTATGTTGTCTTGATATTGAGAGGTCTCAATACAGCTATGAATGCAAAGGATGACTTTGGAAGATACCTCGCTCTCGGGATCACGTTTATGTTTCTAACTTATTTCTTTGTCAATGTAGGGATGACCCTTGGTGTGATGCCTGTTGTTGGTATCCCCCTGCCATTTATGAGTTATGGGGGTACTGCTCTACTTTCAAATCTTTTATCCCTCGGTATCCTTATAAGCATAAGGACAAGAAGGTTCGAACTCTTCCACTGAGAGTATTTCTTTTGTTATAATTTTTAACTACTTACTACATGCTGTTTACTAATTATTGTTCCAACATGGCGGTGTAGCTCAGTTGGTAAGAGCATGCGGCTCATATCCGCAGTGTCCGGGGTTCAAATCCCTGCACCGCCACCAGAGAATAAAAGCTAAACTCGTTATTCCCTGTAGTCTTGATGAGGAATAACCTTATTCTTGTCATTCTGGCTTGTCCAGAATCTTTCTTAAGATTCCAGACCATGCGGGAATGATTCCTGACGAGTGGAAATGATAAAACATCTTCACATAAGACATACCTTAAAATGTGTGCTAAATCGCACAGTTAATAAAACATAATTTGTTAATGAATAGTATGGACTATAGGGCCAATGCCAATTTAAGCAGGATTATTAATGGGTTAGGATTTAAGAACTATGGTACAGATTTTGCCTAAAATGAGGTAAGGTGAGATGGTGGAAGGACAAAAATGATAATTGACCTAATTATAATCATAATGGTAATCCTTCTTTTGGGAGTTGCAGCGGCAATTGCAGTCAAAACCTATAAATTGGGGAAACAGACCGGTATCCAGCAAGAGAAAACGCAATGGCTGGAGAAAGAGAAAGATTATTACAAAAGGTTCCTTGCTGAAGAATCTTTGAGAGAAAAATACCAAAAAGAAGCTGAAACACTTCAAAAAGAAAAGGAAAGATATATCCACTTTTTAGTAAATATCCCGGATATCGTCAGGAGCTTCATCTCGGATCTATCTTTTGAAGAGATCGTTTCTTCGATTTTTCGTCTAACAAAAAGTCTGGTTGAACCAGAAATAATAGAACTATATATGCTTGATGTGAGCACGAATTCTCTTATCCTTGTTCATCATAATGGCTCGAAAAAGGATAAAGAGAGTGTTGTAAAATTAGGCGAAGGTATAGTTGGCCTGGCTGCAGAAAACAGGATGGTAGTCTCACAAGCGATTCAACATTTACGTGGTATTGACGATATTGAATTTGCTGCCCCAATACTCTTCAAAGAAAGGCTTATAGGTGTGATGGGGCTTAGCAAGATAAAAATAAGTGATGGAAATGAAATGAGGTTTATTTCGATGATTGCAGACCTTGCGGGTGTTTCTCTCCAGAACTGCGAGTTCCTCGGGACCGCAAAAGAAGAAGCTATTACAGATGCTCTGACAGAACTCTATAACAGAAGGTATTTTTTTGAGAAGGCTCGTGAGGCTGCTCATAAGGCTATAAAGCATCATTCTCCTATTTCTATATTTATCTTCGATATAGATCATTTCAAAAAATACAATGATATGCATGGTCATCCTGAGGGTGATTACCTCCTTAAAGAATTGAGCCGGATTTTAAAGGAAAACTCCAGAGAAGGAGACGTGACTGCACGATATGGTGGAGAAGAATTTATCGTCCTCATGCCTGATACAGATAAGGAAGGTGCTGTAGTTTATGGAGAAAAAATAAGGAAGGTTATTGAAAGCTATCCTTTCCGACACAGGGAAAAACAACCATTAGGATATCTCTCCGTAAGCGGAGGGGTTGCTTCATTTCCATTTGATGGAAGTTCAATTGAAGCAGTCATTCGATGTGCGGATGAGGCCCTCTATGAATCAAAACGGTCAGGCAGAAACATGATCACCAGATATGAGCCATTTCAGTTTTCTACTCAATGAATGGCTCAAGAACACCATTCCATCGCATTCTGAAACATTTTTAACCAGGGAGAGGCCTCAAGGTTTTTCTCCCATTTTTCTGGTATATAAGGCCACTGCCATTTGAGAAAGGTCCTCTCCGGATGAGGCATCATGGCAATGTGTCTTCCGTCAGGTGAGCAGAGAGATGTTATCCCTAAAGGAGAGCCATTAGGATTAAATGGATACGCCTCAGTAAATTCTCCATTATCATCAACAAACCTTATTGGTGATAGGCCTCTCCGTACAACTTCATTCATGATCCCTTTTTCAGGAAAATAGAGTCTACCCTCACCATGGGCAATCCAGATTCCCAGGGTAGAGCCTTCCATTCCTTTTAGCATAATGGCAGGATTTGGCAGGACATGCACTGTTGAGAATCTCGCTTCGAACCTCCCTGATTGATTCTGGATAAATCTCGGTTGAGACTTATCAGCAATACCTTTCCATGGAATCCACCCGAGGAGCGCCATAAGCTGGCAACCATTACAGACACCCAGGCTGAAGGTGTCAGACCTTTCGTGGAACCGCTGGAATTGCTCATAAAGTTTTTTATTAAACCGGATTCCTCCTGCCCATCCTTTTGCTGAATCGAGGACATCGGCATAACTGAATCCTCCAACAAAAGCAATGCCTCTGAAGTTATCAAGAGTTGTTTTGCCCTCGAGAAGGTCTGTCATGGTAATATCCCATACCTCAAAACCAGCTTTGTAAAATGCAGAGGCCATTTCTCGGTCTCCGTTACTGCCTTCTTCTCGGATGATAGCTACCTTTGGTTGGTTAATAAATCCCCCCTTGCCCCCCTTTGATAAAGGGGGGATGGGGGGATTTTGAGGTGTAAAGGTGAGTTTATACCGAGGTCCTTTCCTGTCAAAATTTACCCTTCTTTCCTTATCAGCGCAATCGGAATTTGTCTGGATTCTTTCAAGGTGATAACTTGTTTCTTCCCATATATCCCTGAGAATTCTCATGTCTTCATCCAGGATTAATTCATTGTTGAAACTTATCCCGACTCTTTTTTCTAAAAGACTTTTTCCGATAATCTGATAGGGAACAGAGTAGTTTTTTAGAACTGAGATTATTTCATCTTCTTTTTCAGGAACATATTCGATGACCAGCCCGAGTTCCTCTGAGAATAAAAAAGGAATTGCTGAGTGCTGACCGCTGACTGACTCTTTTATATCTATTTCTATCCCACAGTTCCCTCCGAACGACATTTCGAGGACTGTTGTGATGAGTCCGCCATCACTTCTGTCATGTCCTGATATTATCAATTTTTTATCTATCAAATGCTGTATTGCATGAAAGGTATCTTTGAGTAACCGGGGGCTGTCCACATCAGGAGATTCATCCCCGATCTGTCCATAGACATGAGCGAAGGCACTGCCGCCGATTCTGTATCTTTTGCTACCGAGGTCAATATATAGAAGCCTGCTTTCACCAGGCCTTTTAATGTCAGGTGTAATGACCTTTGTGATATCAGGGCATGTTGCATAAGCAGAAATGACGATCGTCCCCGGAGCTTTAACAATCCCTGTATTTCCCGATGAATCAGTAGTCACAGCAGCCATGGAGAGGCTGTCTTTCCCACCGTCAATAGCAATGCCAAGTTCGATCAAGATGTCTCTTAAGGCTATCGCTGCATCATAAAGCCTGGCACCTTCACCCGGAAGCTTTGCCGCCCACATCCAGTTCCCTGAACATTTAATATCTTCAAGGCTGCTTATCTTTGCCCACATGATATTTGTGATTGCCTCTCCAACACTCATGCGGGCCATTGCCTGGGGATTTATCAAACCCTTTATTGGCTGTTCACCGATAGCAATGGCTGCTCCTGTTAATCCAAAATGACTTTGGCTTATGACCGCAACATCAGACAACGTTAGCTGGAGGGGACCCACGCATTGTTGTTGCGCAATGAGACCTGTGACAGACCTGTCGACCTTATTGGTAAGGAATCTCTTTGAGCCCACCGAGACGAGGCGGAGTACCTTTTCAAGGCTGTCCCTTACTTTTATGCCTTCAGGTAGTTTGAGGAGTTCAAGCTCGGGTTTTATTCTTTGAATCTGAAAGGTCTTCTGTGGCATCTTGCCGAGTACTTTTGATAAATCAAGATTGACAGGTGTGCTTCCATCTGCTTTGTCATGAAGCACAATGTAACCATCCCCTGTAATCTCTCCAATGACAGAACAAGGGACCTTCTCTCTCTTGCAGATCTCAAGAAACATCTCGATTCTGTCAGCTTCTATAAGGAGGGCATCATTTTCCTGGTATTCAGCTCCCCATATCTCAAGGATCGAAAGGGTGTTGTCACCGACAACGATATTTCTTATGTTTATTCTTGCACCAGCCGGATAGATAATCTCTTTGATCACATTTGAGTTCCCTCCGGCACCCTGATCATGGATGCTGACTATTGGATTATAATCAACCATTTCTACACATGCCCTGATGACCCTGTTAAGCTTCTGTTCCATCTCTGCATCACCACGCTGAACAGCACTGAAGTCCAGCTCCGCAATATTTTCTCCCTGTATCATGCTTGAAGCAGCACCACCACCGATACCAATTCTATATGCAGGACCTCCAATCTTTACTACAAGCATTTCTCTTTGTGGTTCCCCTTTTTCGATATGTCTATTATCTATCTGTCCCACACCACCTGTGAACATTACAGGCTTGACCCATTCTATCCTCTCTCCACCTGGAAGTCTCATACCAAAGGATCTTGTAAAACCCTGTATTACAGGTTCACCAAACTTGTTCCCATAATCAGAAGCGCCATTGCTTGCCTCTATTTCTATCTGAAGAGGTGTTGCCAGGTTTGGTGGATATTCGAAGGATGGATCCTCCCATGGCAGTGAATATCCGGGTATTCGAAGATTGCCCACACAGTATGCAGCTGTTCCAGCTATTACTAAGCTACCTCTGCCTGTTGCATGAACATCCCTTATCCTTCCCCCTGTGCCAGTTTCTGCACCTGGGAAGGGTGCAACTCCTGTAGGAAAATTATGCGTTTCTGCTGTGAAGATGATATGGTAATCGAACTTTGCATTTTTAAAGCAGGATGGCCTGCCCGGATGTTCGGGGATTAGAGTCCATATTTCGTAACCACGAATTGCGCTTGAGTTATCTTTAAATGCAATTATGCTATTAGCAGGATTTGTACTCAAGGGCTGTTTTAGTATTTCCATTAGTGTATGCGGCATTTCTTTTCCATCAATAATCAATCTGCCCTTAAAAAACCAGTGTCTTGAATGCTCGCTGTTTGACTGACCAAGGTCAAAACATTCTACATTTGTTGGATTACGACCCAAATCTTTAACAAAAAGGTTGTAATAATAATCAATGTCCCAGTCATCCAGACCGAGTCCTATATTCATATTGATCTCCCTGAGAGCTTCTTTACCTTCTTCAATCAGTGGAACGATAAAAACTGGCTCTGGTTTTATACCCGTTTCAAAGGCAGTGAGTGGTTCGGGGTAAGGACATTCTGTCATTCTGTCGTAAAAAAGTGATGAGTGACGAGTGACAAGTGACAAATAGAAATCCGCTAACTGTTCATTGTTGACTGATGACTGTTCACTGAATATGAATTTATATCTTCGTGAGCGTTCAATGCGGGAAATTTTTGTTAATCCACAAGCATGACATACCGAAACCGCATTGGTTGACCATGCTGTTGTGAAATTCATCCGCGGACCGACCTCAAAAAGGCAGTGACATAATCCCCCCTTGCCCCCCTTTAATAAAGGGGGGGTGGGGAGATTATTAATCAAAAAACTCTCACTGAAGAAATTCTCAGGCTCGAATGTTTCTGCCAAAAGCCATCGAAGTGTATTAAGCTCTTCATTCGTAAGGGGAGCCGTGGTCTCAATATTAAAACAGTATTCTGTTTCTAAATCCCTGATCTCAGGAGATACTCTTTGTTTTATGATTGAGAGTAAATCATTTTTCTTAGATAGTGAAAGGGCTGGTTTTCGATAAAGGTGCAATAGGCTCATGTATTTTTCTTATTTTAGCAAAAAAAAAGATTAACCATCAAAATCCAAATCCTTAGCACTAATCCTCCTTAGGCGGAATAAGCAATCCAAATTTAAAAATCCAATGTCAAAACATTTGAAATTAAAGCTTTGTCATTTATACTTTTTAAAGCTTTGATATTGTTTAGAATTCAGGATTTTATTATACCTCCAGGAGAACAGAAGACCTTTCCACCAATGTGATGGAGGGTTTTTGCTTGTTCGAGATCAACCCTGAGATAGTTATCAAAGATGCCTTCTTTTACTGAAGTTGCCACTACCTCTCCCACAAAAATAGTATGATCGCCAGCTTTGTGTGTGGAATAGAGCTTGCACTCGATATTCCCTATACACTCTTCAATGAGAGGAGCTTTAATCTTTTGCGCCTTCACAGGAGTAAGATTGCAGACCTTGAATTTATCTATGTCCTTTCCTGATTGTGTTCCACAACACAATACATCTTTTAACATCTCAAGATGGGGAATATTAAAAGCAAATTCCTGGCTCTCCATTATGAGTTTATGAGAAAATCTTTCATGCCCTATGGCAATAGCCACAAGCATTGGTTTGAAGCTTACAGGCATCTGCCAGGCTACGGTCATGATATTGATCTTCTCTCTGGCTTTAGAGGTTATAAGGACAGTTGGTCCATGATTTATTAAACGGTAAGCATTTGATATTGGTATGTTCTTGAATAACATATTACTCCTTTTTCTTATTTCTTTATTTGTGTTCTTAGTTTAATCCTATTTTGTGATTTTTATCACAGAAGTCTCAGCCTTTCAATAGTTTAATATTTATTAATGTTACCTCCTTTCCTTTCCCCTTGCTGTGGCAGTCTGAGCTTTATGGCTCACAGAGGGACTGCCACAGCCCAACCTTTTTTAAGAGTCTTTCGAAAGAATATCAGATTAGGGGGTGAAC
The DNA here is from genome assembly GCA_036834585.1 of Thermodesulfovibrionales bacterium. GTDB lineage: Bacteria > Nitrospirota > Thermodesulfovibrionia > Thermodesulfovibrionales > SM23-35 > JACAEY01. The sequence continues at coordinate 7,303 of DAITNM010000003.1, forward strand.
TATGGATTTCCTAATAGCAGCAAAACACATCTTTATTACCTATATTCAGGGGCACATGTATATTGTCGTTGCCATTGTAATGGTACTATGTTTGTTACTTTTCAGAAAGCCCAAGATTTTCTTTACTATTTTTTTTATTGCTCTATTTCTCGCAGGGGTGCTTTATCTGATTTCAACCCTTTCTACTACAGGAGCTTCTCAGAAACAGAAGTTGATCAAGCAGGAAGAACAACTTTATAGAGATTTTCACTGACTTTTTGGAGTTTATTATTCAGTTTTAGTTAAAAGTAAGATTTTATCGTAAGATAAACACCTACAAAATAAAAATCCAAGTTCCTACAGAAAAATCAGACATATACTGATTTTTATTGCTCATTTTTTTACATATTATAGAATAACGTGAAGACCAAAATGCTAATACCTACCTATTAAAAACCCCCATGAGGGGCCTTTCTACCCCCCTCAAAGGCCCCTCTCCCTCCTTCCAACTTAGGCAGTTCCCTCAATATTTTCTTGGAGGAAGAGGTAGTACCTATTGAGTTAAGTGATTCATTTACCCTATTAGAAACTTGCCATTTATGGTCTATCTTTCTAACGGGGTTTACTTGATCCAAAGACCCTCCTAAAAATGTAATCAACATTTTTTAGGTAATAGTTAAGATCAAAGATTACTCCAATCTCAGTTGGTGTAAGGTATTTTTTAACTTCTTTATCCTTTAATAATACCTTTTTGAAATTAACCGCTCCTTTCCAGCTCCTCATCGCATTCTTCTGCACTATATAATATGCCTTTTCACGGTCTATGCCCTTTTCTATAAGAGCAAGCATTACTCTCTGTGAGGTAAAGAGGCCATAGCTTTTGCCCATATTTTCTTTCATTCTTTTAGGATAGACATGAAGTCCTTCAAGAATTTCCTTCAGTCTATCAAGCATGTAATCAATGAGGATTGAGCTGTCAGGTATCACCACGCGCTCAACAGAAGAGTGGGAAATGTCTCTTTCGTGCCAGAGAGCGACATTTTCTATGGCTGCCAGGGCGTTCGTCCTCACAAGCCTCGCGAGACCAGAGAGATTTTCACATCCAACAGGATTTCGCTTGTGCGGCATTGCCGATGAACCCTTTTGTCCTGCCATGAATGGTTCCTCTACTTCAAGAACCTCTGTCCTCTGCAGATGTCTTATCTCAACAGCTATCTTTTCGACAGAGGCTGCGATCAGTGCAAGGGTTGTTAGATACTCTGCGTATCTGTCCCTCTGAACTACTTGTGTTGCCACAGGTTCAGGCTTTAAAGCAAGTTTTTTGCAGACCTTTTCTTCAATTACAGGAGGGATGTTAGAGAATGTCCCAACAGCTCCAGAAAGTTTACCCACACTTATAATATCCTTTGCCCTTTTTATCCTTTCGAGGTTCCTCTTCATATCCTCAAACCAGAGGGCAAACTTAAGACCGAATGTTATCGGTTCAGCGTGAACACCATGACTTCTGCCCATCATTGGTGTATTTTTATATTTATGTGCCTGCACTTTAATAACATCCATTACTTTGTGAATATCCTTGATGATCATATCCGAGGCATCTCGCAGAAGGAGGGCGAGGGCTGTATCGAGGATATCTGAAGAGGTTAATCCTTTATGGATGAACCTTGCCTCAGGACCGATATTCTGGGCCACGGATGTGAGAAATGCTATAACATCATGTTTTACAACCTTCTCTATATCATCAATACTCTTGATATCAAATCTGGCCTTCTTTTTTATTGTCTTCAATGCATTTTTTGGTATTTCCCCAAGCTCTGCCCATGCCTCACATACAGCAATCTCGACATCAAGCCATTTCTGATATTTTTTTTCTGTATCCCATAACTTCCCCATCTCAGGCCGCGTATACCGTGGTATCATGTCTCCCTCCTTTTAACAGATTTAAAAATTATAATTCTTCAGAAACTCTATCACAACCTTCTGACAATTCTCTGATGCCAGTTTTACGTTCCACTTTGTCTTATTCCTGTCTTCAACAACATTGCTGATGCCTCTTATTTCGACCATTGGAATTCCATAAAGAGTACTTATATGAGCCACTACAGCACCTTCCATGTTTTCACAGACAGCATGAAATGTCTTCTCAAGTCCTTTTGCCCGTTTCAATGTCCCTGTACAGGTAGAGAGGGTGAGAAAGGGGCCTGATTTAACCGTGATGCGTGATGCGTAATGCGTGATACGTGAAATACTAACAGCTTTTTTCAAAAGTTTTTTGTCAAGCTGGAATTCATTGAAATACCTTTTCCCAGTTTTTACTAAAAGGGGAATACCAATCTCCTCAGCTGTATGAAAACCATCTTTGAGATAGGCACCTTCATCCCCGTAGATCTCCTTTTCAGCAGCTGCAATGTCTCCTATTTTTAAACCAGATGATGGATAGGCACCACCAACTCCAAAATTAACGATTAAGCAAGGGAAGAACTTTTCAATGAGAAGAGTAGTTCCCCTGGAGGCGTTTGTCTTTCCAATTCCTGAAATGATATATACAACAGATTTATCCTTTATTTTTCCTTTATACAAAGATAATCCGCAAGGCACGTTTTCTTTAATCTTTTTCATGTGCCTCAGGATAATTGAGCCTTCAAGAGCAACGGCTGATATTAACCCTATTGGATGTTCTGAAGTTTTATTTTTCTTCCTTAGTATTGTTAGGTTCATAGAAAACCTATTTAGCCTTAATCAAGTGAGGATATTATAATAAAGGATACTAACGGATAACCATAGCTTGTGGTGACCTTCACATTATCAGATGAACACCCTGTTTGACAAAGTTTCACATTTCTTTTATGTTTAATAACTATTAATGAATGGAGAGTTTGCTTTGAGGCTTCCAGAGTGGATAAAGACCAAGGGATTTTCAGGCATCCATGATATAAAACAGATACTTAGGAGTTACAGGGTTTCTACAGTATGCGAAGAGGCAAGGTGCCCGAATATTGGTGAATGCTATTCCAGACCGGCTGCCACTTTTATGATACTCGGTTCAAAATGCACAAGGAATTGTGGTTTTTGCTCAGTGGAGTCTTCTCGGCCTGAGCTTCTTGATCCTGAAGAGCCAGAGAGGGTTGCACTGGCTGCAAAAGAGATGGGATTAAAATATGTTGTTATTACCTCTGTTACAAGGGATGACCTTCCCGATGGCGGTGCAGGACATTTTGCACAGACAGTTTATGCTGTGAGAAGACATATTAAGGATGCAAAGGTCGAGGTTCTGACGCCCGACTTTAAAGGAGACCTGGGTGCTATTATTGCAGTTATGGATTCAAGGCCAGATGTTTATGGACACAATGTTGAGACTGTCCCGAGGCTTTACCATGTTGTCAGGCCACAGGCGGATTACATTCGTTCCCTGAGTGTGTTGAGATACGCTAAGAAGATTTCATCCTATACAAATACAAAGTCAGGACTTATGCTCGGTCTTGGAGAAACACTAAAAGAGGTAATAGATGTCCTGAGAGAACTCAATGACGCAGGTTGCGATTTTGTCACCATAGGGCAGTACCTGAGGCCCTCGAAAAAAAATCTGCCAGTTGTCGAATATATAAAGCCTGATATGTTTGAGAAGCTTCGTCTCATAGCAATAGATATGGGTTTTAAATATGTTGCCTCTTCTCCCCTTGTTAGGAGCTCGATGAATGCTGAGGAGATGTATGGAGCAGTGGGGAAACAAAATGTATGATTTTAACAGGATAAAGAGACTTCCACCTTATGTGTTCAGTATAGTTAATTCCCTGAAGATTGAGGCAAGGCATCAGGGAAAGGATATAATTGACCTCGGAATGGGTAACCCTGACGGTGCTACACCAAAACACATTGTGGACAAACTCGTTGAGGCTGCAAGAAACCCCAAGAACCACAGATATTCTGCATCCAAAGGAATAACCCAGTTAAGGAACGCCATTTGTGAGTGGTATTTAAGGCGATATGATGTTATTCTTGATTCTGAATTAGAAGCTGTTGTGACAATAGGTTCTAAGGAGGGCCTCTCTCATCTTGTTCTTGCAACTGTAGGACCCGGGGATGTAGTGATGACTCCTACACCGGCTTATCCTATTCATCCCTACAGTGTAATTATAGCGGGAGGAGAAGTTAGGAGTGTTCCCATAGGTCCTGGGATAGATTTTTTTGATGAAATGGAAAAGGCATATAAATCATCCTGGCCAAGGCCAAAGATGTTGATAATAAACTTTCCTCATAATCCGACTACGATGGTTGTTGAGGGGCTGGATTTTTTTAAGAAGGTTGTAGCTTTCGCTAAGGAGAATGATTTAATTGTCTTGCATGACCTGGCTTATGCAGACCTGTGTTTTGATGGATATAAGGCACCAAGTTTTCTGCAGGTTCCAGGTGCAAAAGATATAGGCGTGGAGTTTTTTTCAATGACAAAGAGTTACTCCATGGCAGGATGGAGAGTTGGTTTCTGTGTAGGAAATCAGGAGATTGTTGGTGCGCTGTCAAAGATAAAGAGTTATCTTGATTATGGGATGTTTCAACCAATACAGATAGCAAGTATTATAGCTTTACGAGGTCCTCAGGATTGTGTTGAGGAAATAAGGGAGACATACGAGTCAAGGCGTAATGCATTGATAAAGGGACTCAAGAGAGCTGGATGGAATGTGCCACCTCCAAAGGCAACAATGTTTGTATGGGCAGAAATACCGGAGCCATTCAAGAAGATGGGTTCTCTGGAGTTTTGCAAGCTACTTATTACAGAGGGAGGTGTGGCAGTATCACCTGGTATCGGATTTGGTGAAGGTGGGGACAATTATGTAAGGTTTGCCCTTGTAGAAAACGAACAGAGGATCAGACAAGCTACAACGGGAATAAAGAAGGTGCTGAATAATGCAAAATGAGAACACTTGGTAAGTAGACGCAATGAGGAATAAAAAAAACTGTCATTCCCGCGCAAGTCTACGACTCGTAGAGCGGGAATCCAGAAATTAAGGTATAGATTCTCTACGAGTCATAGACCTGCTTTCGCAGGAATGACAAAGAAAACAAGTATTTTCGGAGTAAAATGAAAAAAGATAAGATTTCTATTGGCATAATAGGATTTGGGACAGTAGGAACAGGGACTGTAAAAATCCTTCTCGAAAATAAGGAGATCATTAAGGAGAGGATTGGATTTGAAATAAACCTAAGGAGGATTGCTGACCTTGATATCTTTAGAGACAGGGATATAAAACTCCCTAAAAGTATTCTGACTTCTAACGTGGATGATATCCTGAGTGACCCTGAAACGGATATCGTAGTTGAATTAATAGGAGGCATCAGGCCTGCAAAGGATTTCATCCTTAAGGCAATCAAAAATCGGAAGCATGTAGTCACTGCCAATAAGGCCCTTCTTGCCACTGAAGGTAATGAAATATTTACTGCGGCGCATAAAAGAGAGGTAGAGATAGGTTTTGAGGCATCTGTGGCAGGAGGTATTCCTATTATAAAGGTAATAAGGGAGGGTCTTGTTGCGAACAGAATAAAGGCTATATACGGGATAATAAACGGTACATCAAATTACATACTTACAAAGATGACAGAGGAGGATGTTGAGTTTTCAAAGGCGTTAAAAGAGGCAAAAGCCCTCGGATATGCTGAGGCTGACCCCACCCTGGACATTGAAGGCATAGATTCTGCTCATAAGCTTGCGATCCTTGCTTATCTTTCTTATGGCATCCCTGTCTCTTATAGAGATATTTATACAGAAGGGATTTCCAGGATTTCTCCCCAGGACATAAGTTTTGCATCTGAGCTTGGATATAAGGTTAAACTTCTTGCTATTGCAAAAGAGTCAGACAGCAAGATAGAGCTCAGAGTTCATCCAACTATGCTTCCAAAGGAATATCTGATATCAAAAGTGGACGGGCCCTTTAATGCAATATACATTGAAGGGGATGCAACTGGTTCCACCCTTTATTATGGAAGAGGCGCTGGGTGTATGCCTACAGGCAGTGCTGTTGTCAGCGACATTGTTGATATAGCAAGAAACATCATGAAAAATGCTACAGGAAGAGTACCTGTATTAACAAAGACCCTCAGGAATCTCAAAATAAAAAGAATGGATGATGTGATATCCATGTATTATTTCAGGTTTTCAGCCCTTGATAAGCCAGGAGTTCTCTCAAAGATTTCAGGCATCCTCGGCAATTACAATATCAGCATTGCTTCTGTGATACAAAAAGGCAGGAGTGTTGGTGAAGCTGTTCCGTTAGTTGTACGTACACACAAGGCGAAAGAAAGAGATGTTAGAAAGGCTATCAGTGAGATAGACCGACTGCCGATTGTTATGGACAAGACCGTCTTCATAAGGGTTGAAGGGAAAGAAAATTAGAAGTT
>DAITNM010000003.1:13771-21154 GCA_036834585.1 Thermodesulfovibrionales bacterium
CGGCATCTCCTTGATAAAGTAATCTCCCATTGTCATGAGGTTTATCCGAATGAAGCCTGTGGAATACTTGCAGGAAAAGAAGGGGTTGTTCAGAAAGTCTATAAGATGAAGAATACAGAAAACTCCCCTGTCAGCTACATGATGGATCCCAAGGAGCAGTTTACTGTCATGAAAGAGATAAGGAAAGAGGGTCTTGATTTGACAGCTATCTATCATTCTCATCCTGATTTAGATGCCTATCCGTCACCAAGGGATGTTAAACTTGCCTTTTATTCTGAGTCAGTTTATGTAATTGTAAGCCTCTTGAATAATGGACCAATGATAAGGGCGTTTACAATAAAGGAAGGAAATATTGAGGAAGTTGAGATAAAGGTTATTGTGAAGTAAAATAGACCATGAGTTATGTAAAGGGACTGAAATGCAGAGAGTGCAACAGAGAATATCCTGTTGAGCCGGTTTATGTATGCGAGTTCTGTTTCGGGCCTCTTGAGGTGGTCTATGACTATAAGGGCATTAAAAAAGTTCTGAAAAAGAAAGTAATTGAGAAAAGGGAAAAGACATTATGGAGATATAAAGAGCTTCTTCCGATAGACGGGGAGCCTCAAGTAGGACTCGAATCAGGGTTTACTCCCCTCCTCAAAGCAGACAATCTTGCAAAAGAACTCGGAGTAGATGAACTCTATGTAAAAGATGATACCGTAGCCCATCCCACACTTTCATTTAAAGATAGGGTTGTAGCTGTTGCACTAACAAAAGCGAGAGAGTTTGGTTTTGACACAGCAGCATGTGCATCAACAGGAAATCTTGCCCACTCTGTATCAGCACATGGTGCAAAAGCAGGTTTCAAGAGGTTTATATTTATCCCTGCAACGCTTGAGCCAAGCAAGATAATCGCCTCTTTAGTATATGAACCCAACCTTATTGCTGTGGACGGTAATTATGATGACGTTAACAGGCTCTGCAGTGAGATAGCCAATAAATATCGATGGGCCTTCGTGAATATAAATATAAGGCCCTTCTATGCAGAGGGCTCCAAGACGCATGGATTCGAGATTATAGAGCAGCTTGGATGGAGGGCTCCGGACAATGTCGTGGTGCCCTGTGCGAGTGGTTCTTTACTCACAAAGGTATGGAAAAGCTTCAAGGAGTTTCAGGAGATAGGTATCATAAAGGAGTTAAGGACAAAGGTGTTTGCAGCCCAGGCAACAGGATGTTCCCCCATAACTACAGCATTAAAACAGGGTACAGATATCATTCGGCCGGTGAAACCAAATACCATAGCAAAATCCCTTGCAATAGGAAACCCTGCTGACGGGTATTATGCAACAAAGGTAGTAAAGGAAAGCGGAGGCTATGGAGAGGATGTCTCTGATGAAGAAATCATAGATGCGATAAAACTCCTTGCAAAGACAGAAGGTATATTTTCAGAAACAGCAGGTGGTGTTACTGTTGCAGTAACGAAAAAACTCATAGAGAGTGGAAAGATCAGGAGAGATGAGTTGATCGTAGTCTGCATTACCGGCAATGGACTCAAGACTCAGGAAGCTCTGAATGGCAAGACCATTCCGCCATACTATATTAAGCCCAATCTCGCTTCTTTTGAAGAAGCACTTGAAAAGATAAGTAGCAAGTAGATAGTAGTTAGTAGTAAAGGGAAACTGCATAAATTCCTAACTACTTGCTACTAACTACTGACTACTTAAATAAAACGGAGGATAATAGATGGCAGTCAAGGTAAGGATTCCAACCCCGCTGCAGAAGTTGACACAGGGGCAGGAGGAAGTAGAAGGCAAACCAGGTACCATTATAGAACTCATTCATGAACTTGATAAAAAATTTCCAGGAATAGGCGAAAGGATATCTGAGGCAGGAAAAATAAGGCGGTTTGTGAATATCTATCTGAATGAGGAGGATGTTAGATTTCTCAAGGCTGAGGAGACAGAAGTCAAAGATGGAGACGAGGTATCAATCATACCTGCCATTGCAGGTGGATAAGGAGGGAACATGAAGAAAAGAGTGAAATTGACATTTCCGCAGCACCTGATTAAGGAGCCAGTTATTTTTACCATGGCTAAGAAATATGATGTTATGCCGAATATCAGGAGGGCAAGAGTTACCGAGACAGTTGGAGAGATGATACTCGAACTTGAAGGTACAGAGGAGAACCTCTCGAAAGGCATAAAGTCACTGAGGGAGCAGGGAGTTGTGGTAGAACTTGTTGAAGGAGACATTGTGGAGTGATGAGTAATAAGTAATAAGTATAATCTGAATTTTTAAATTTTTCTTTTTGCATTTTAAATTTTTTGTTGTTCTCGAGTCACGCATAACATATTAAGATATTAGCGGAGAATCTATGAAAATAGGAGAGCATAAGAACCTTACTTCCTGGAGAGGCATTATTGAAGAGTATAAGGAGTTTCTTCCTGTAACAGACAAGACGCCAATTGTGACACTGAGGGAAGGAAACACACCACTGATAAAAGCAGAGAACCTTAAGAAGAAGATAGGAATAGATCTCGAGATCTATTTTAAATTTGATGGTGCAAACCCTACAGGCTCTTTTAAGGACAGGGGGATGACCCTTGCCATTTCAAAAGCTGTTGAAGGTGGTTCAAAGGCGGTCGTCTGTGCATCGACAGGCAACACCTCAGCCTCTGCTTCAGCTTTTGCTGCAAAGGCAGGAATCAAGGCTATTGTTCTGATACCAGAAGGAAAGATTGCCCGCGGGAAACTCGCCCAGGCTCTTGTCTATGGAGCACATGTTATACAGGTAAAAGGAAACTTTGATGAAGCGTTGAATATTGTTAAGACCCTTGTTGAGAGATACCCTGTGACCCTTGTAAATTCTATAAATCCCTTCAGGCTTGAAGGACAGAAATCTGCGGTTTTTGAAGTCTGCGACCAGCTTGGCTTCTCTCCCAGGTTCCATGCCCTTCCAGTAGGGAATGCAGGTAACATAACCGCCTATTGGAAGGGGTACAATGAATATCTCAAAGCTAAAATAATAGATTCTCTTCCAAGAATGCTCGGATTTCAGGCAGCAGGGGCAGCACCAATTGTCCTTGGGAAACCTGTAAAGAAGCCCGAGACTATTGCAACAGCCATAAGGATTGGAAACCCAGCAAGCTGGAAAGGAGCAGTGGCTGCGAGGGATGAATCAGGTGGCAGGATTGAGGCTGTTACAGATAAAGAAATACTGAATGCCTACAGTCTCATCGCCTCTGTAGAGGGTATTTTCTGTGAACCTGCATCTGCTGCTTCGCTTGCAGGTGTTATAAAACTATATAAAGAAAATTATTTTAATGCAGGTGATATTGTTGTCTGCACACTGACAGGCAACGGACTTAAAGATGCTGATATTGTTTTTAAGGTTTCAAAGGAGCCGTTAAAGGTAAAGGCAGACATAAAGGCTGTAGAGAAGGCATTAGAAGGAATTCTATGAAATATGTAGTTATAATTGGTGATGGTATGGCTGACAGACCACTGAAAGAGCTTGGTGGAAAAACGCCCCTTCAAATGGCATTCACTCCCCATATGGATAGACTTGCCCATGAGGGAATAATAGGTAAAACAAGGACGATCCCACCTGGTTTTTATCCTGGCTCAGATGTTGCGAATCTTAGCATCCTTGGTTATAACCCTTTAAAGTTTTATACAGGGAGAGCTCCCCTTGAGGCTGCAAGTATCGGGGTGAAACTGAATAAAAGCGACATATCTTTCAGGTGCAACCTTGTTACTCTTAAATTTGATAAACAGCGGAAGAAAGCAATCATGGAAGATTACAGCAGCGGACATATAACAACAGAGGAAGCAAGGGTGCTCATCTCTGAGATTAACAATGAGTTTGGTACGGAAGATATCCATTTTTATCCCGGAGTGAGCTACCGGCATCTCATGGTCTGGTCAGGAGGCTCAGCAGATGTTGATTGCACTCCTCCTCATGATATTCTTGGCAAGGATATAGCTGATTACCTTCCTGTTGGAAATGGGGAAGATGTGTTGAAGAAGATGATGTTTGAATCTACAGCGATTCTTGAAAGACATCCTGTTAATAAAGAGAGAATAAAAAAAGGCATGAAACCCGCCAATAGCATCTGGCTGTGGGGCCAGGGAAAGAAACCGGCACTTCCCATTTTCAGAGAGAGATACTCCATTGATGGTGCCCTTGTCTCTGCTGTTGACCTTACCAGAGGAATAGGCATAAACATAGGGTTTGAGATTCTCAATGTCCCGGGTATTACAGGTTACCTGGATACTAACTATCTTGGTAAGGCAGAAGAGTCTCTGAAGGCCCTCGAGAAGGTTGACTTTGTCTATATCCACGTTGAGGCACCTGATGAAGCAGGTCATTCCGGAAATTACAAGGATAAGATTAAGGCAATTGAGGATTTTGATGCCCTTGTTGTAGGGACTGTAATGAAGGGATTGGAGAAATTCAAGGAATACCGGGTCCTGATAATGCCTGACCATGCAACACCCATTGAAGTCAGAACACACACAGATGAACCTGTTCCCTTCGTTATATTTGACAGCAGACTAAAGAAAAAAAATAACAGTGCTTCCTTTGACGAGACAATTCTTGAGAAGGATAATATCATGAACTTTAAAAAAGGATATAAATTGATGGATTATTTTATTAAGGGGTAAGGATAAGAAGTCCCGGCTGCATTACAAACAAGGCACCAAATTCAGTATCTAATCCTCAGGAATGCCAATGTTATATAAAAGAAAAAATGTAACAAGTCTGGCAACTTTGATTTTACTTCTGGCTTCTGTCTTAATAACAAGCAGAGGAGTCAGCGCAGAAGAAATAGTATTAAATACAGGCGCAGTTGGAAACTTTCCTTCAGCGAGCGGCTCCATCATTGCCTTTACCACCTATGAATCCGACGCCTTTGTGGACCTGAATAAAGATGGCGATATGAATGATTTTATGATCAGGTATTACAACATCACTGATAAATCTTTGGTTAATACAGGTTTAATGGGTGGAATAATTGGTATCAGGAGGGCCATACAACAATTAGGTCAGGTAATTGGAGAAGGCCCTTCTGTTAGCGGCTCTGTTATTGCTTATACCAGTTATGAATACTGGTACTATAAAGAGCCTTTTATCAGGAGAGGTATGTATGGTCTTGAAGGAGATCTGAACGGAGATGGAGATTGGAACGATTATGTGATCCAGTTTTACGACATCTCGGATGGATCATCGGGTAATACAAGGGCTGAAGGACGGTTTCCTTGTATAAGCGGTTCTATCATTGTTTTTTCCACCTATGAATACAAGGTTGATAAGGACCTGAACAGTGACGGAGACAAAGGCGACTATATAGTCCAGTATTACGATATCTCTAAGAAACATCTGGTCAACACCGGTGTGGTAGGCGGCTCACGTGAAGAAGGACCCTCTGTGAGCGGTTCTATTATTGCATTTACTGTTCATGAAGGAAGTGTTGATAAAGACCTGAACAATGATGGAGACAAAAATGATTATGTAATTCACTATTATGATATCTCACGAAAAGATCTGCTTAACACTGGTGCTGTCGGTGGAGTTCGTGAAGAAGGACCCTCTGTGAACGGCTCAATTATTGCATTTACTACCCATGAAGCAGGGGCAGGTGAGGACCTGAATGAAGATGGAGACAAAAACGACTATGTGATCAGATATTATGACATCACGAATAAATCCGTAGTAAATACCGGAGCAGTCGGACGCCTGCCCTCAGTGAGTGGTTCTGTAATTGCATTCACCAGTTTTGAAGATTCAGCCGGTAAGGACTTAAATGGCGATGGAGACAAAAACGACCATGTTATTCACTATTACGACATCTCAAAGAAACATCTGGTCAACACCGGTGTGGTAGGCGGCTCGCGCGAAGAGGGACCCTCTGTGAGTGGCTCTGTAATAGCATTTACTACTCATGAAGGAGATATCGATAAAGACCTGAATGGTGATGGAGACAAACATGACTCGGTGATCCGTTACCTAATTGTGCAATAAAAAAACTTGAGCCTTAGGAGGCATTGGCAATGAAGGAAGGAAATAAGGTAATTGTTATTTCTGCAGATACGATTCCAAAGAAAAACGTGCAAGCAGGCTCAGGCACCTCGATGCAGGTTCTAATTGGTTCTGAAGATGCTCCAAACTTTGCAATGAGACGCTTTATTATGGAACCTGGTGGAGGTATGCCAAACCACACAAATAGTGTAGAACATGAGCAATTTGTTCTCAGGGGACGTGCTAAGGTTGGAATAGGAGAGGTTGTCTACGAAGTAAAAAGAGGTGATGTTGTATTTATTCCCAGGGGTATTCCCCACTGGTATAGAGCAGAGGGAGATGAGCCTTTTGAGTTCATCTGTGTCGTTCCTAATGTACCTGACCATATAGAAATTCTTGAGAAGAGGGAATCATAGCTGTCCGCAACATTTTTTATATTTCTTTCCGCTTCCGCATAGGCAAGGGTCATTCCTTTTTATCTTTGTGCTTCGAGACTGGGTAGCCTTTTTCTGCATATCAACAAACATCCTCATTTCTTCTACTGACTTGATTCTTGCTTCTTTTAAGCCAAGATTGATTCTTGCTATACAGTCGGCAACAACGTCTTCTAATTGATCGATTAACTCAATTGTTTTTTCTTGTACTTTATCTTCTTCAGCATTTTCCTTCTCGGATAATTCCATGTATTTGAGAAAAAAAACATTTGCCTCTGAAAGGAATTTCAGTGCTTTTATACCATCCTCAGAAAAATCGTCCTCTTTGGTTCCACCGAGGTCAAGCCCTTTTATAAAATATTCGATCAAGGAAGAATTATCTTTGACATGTTGCTTCAAGCCATCATGAGTATCTGAATATTCATTGTCTGGAAAAGTAAAAGGGTCTGTTTCTGGATCCCAACGTGCAAAAGAGTTCCAGAGGGACATCAGATTTGCAAGAAATTCATTTGCTTCTTCTTCAGATTCAAAGTTAGCACCTTCTTCTTTGAAAATCATAGGATAATATTGAGAAGGCTTGACCAGATTTGTTGCGGCAATACAACCGCTGAATAGGCCATAAACTTGATAAAGTGTAAGTTTAGAGCCAACTTTCCTGAGGGATTCCCTCATTACTTCATCGCCACAATATTGATTAGGAATAGACATAGGTTATCTTCTTGTAAATGATTTTAAAAAATATACCCGTCCCCTATTTTGGATCTTTAATCCTATTTTATTATTCTAAATTGTAAAATGTGTAGACATGACCTTGATTGCTCTTTACTCTTTATAGTGAAATGCATGGTAAACTCTCAAATGTTGAAGTATAATAAATAAGGAGGAAGAAATTAAAGTTGTGAATTTGAAGAAGGACATATACAGAAAAGCTTAAAAATTATCCAAAAC
>DAITNM010000004.1:0-19252 GCA_036834585.1 Thermodesulfovibrionales bacterium
TACTGCAAGGCCTGGCCTGCCCATGGAGAGTCTGGCAAGTGTTGCGAGTCGTGAGGCGTCAGTCTCCGGCTGTTTTGCAGATACTTTTTGATTAATCCCCCCATGCCCCCCTTTAATAAAGGGGGGTAATGGGGGATTAGACTGCTGACTAATTACTTTTTTGCATGCTTCGTAGGAGAGGGGGGTAAAATTTACTCTTGAACAACGTGAACGTATTGTATCTGGAAGACGCTCCGGATTTGATGAGACAAGGATTATGAGGCTATCTTTTGGAGGTTCTTCAAGTGTTTTGAGGAAGGCATTCGCTGCATAAGGGTTCATTGTACTGGCTTCATCTACAACCACGACCTTCCATCTGCCCTCGAATGGTTTTAAAGAGAGTGTGTCATTAATTGAGCGTATCTCCTCTATTCTAATCTGACCACCCTCAGGAGAAATAACCAAGAGATCAGGGTGCACCCCTGAGTCTATTTTCTTACAAGAAGAACATTCGTCACAACAGTCTACAAAGAGTGACGAGTTTAGTTCGGAGTTTGGAGTTCGGAGTTTAGAGTCCTGAATTTGATTTTTACTCGTTACTGGTTTAAGACAGTTTAATGCCTTTGCAAGATTCAGAGCAGTAAATTTCTTGCCTATGCCCGATTCTCCTGCAAACAGATAAGCAGATGGTATTCTTCCTCTCTGGATGGTTCTGAGGAGTATATTGACTGCCTTTTCCTGCCCTATTACGTCTCTAAGTGCCATTTTATCTTAAATTCCAATAATCAAATTCCAAATTTCAAATAATGTTCAATTACCAATGACCAAATTCCAAATAAGCTTGGTTATTGATTATTGGTTATTACCACATCTGTAACAATGCCTATTATTTTTCGATGTATCTCCTCGATACTCTCAGTGGCATCTATTAATTTTATTCTTTCCAGTTCTTTTGCTGCAATCTTGAGATAACCTTCCCTCACCCTTTTATGGAACTTTACATCTTCAAGCTCTAATCTGTCTGTCTTATTAATACCCCTGTTTCTTTTCAGGCCGATTTTCACATCCAGGTCAAGGAGCAGAGTAAGGTCAGGTCTTATATCCTCTGTTACTATTTTCTCGAGGAATTCTATTAGCTTTAAATCTATTCCCCTTCCATAACCCTGGTAAGCTTTAGTTGAGTCAATAAACCTGTCTGTAATGACTATGAAACCCTTTTTCAATGCAGGAAGGATAACTTCTTTTATATGCTGTGCACGCGAGGCATTGTAGAGCAAAAGTTCCGAAACAGGGGTCATTTTCCTGTTTTCTACAGAAAGGAGTAAATCCCTGATTTTAAGTCCGATCTGAGTCCCTCCCGGCTCTCCTGTGAGTATGACTTTATATCCACTTTTTCTGAGATATTCATAAAGAAGTCTCGATTGTTTTGTCTTGCCTGACCCTTCAATCCCTTCAAAGGATATGAATATACCCTTCTTAGTGGATTTTATACGGGATACGTTATGTGGGATGCGTTTTTTCATTATGAAAGTGCCTCCTTGAGGCTCCTAAGCAACCGAAACACCTTCAATGTATCTTCAATACTTCTTGATCCTGTGCCGCATGAAGGAGTCAGAAGTATTCGCGACAGCAGAAGATCTTCTGGTATTAACCTTGATAATCTCTCTATGCTTTCTTGAAAGCGCTTTTTTAAAGAATCAGTAGTTTCATCTTTTATAGAATCAGTTGTCGGTACGATACCCAAGGCAAGGTATCCACCGTCTCTGAGAAACTCTGTGAATTCTGATGGATAAATAGAAACTGTGTCGACATATCCATAGGCATCAAAGCTGATGATATTTACACTGCTTGTTATTACTACTGGCCAATCAGCATTACCGCAGCAATGGATACCAGGAATGCCACCTGCATGCCTGATTGCCTCTGCTACTTCTTTCAGCAGTCTCTTTGTTTCCTCAGGTTTAACGCCAATATAACTTGTACTACCTAAGGCTGAGAGAATAGGCTCATCAACAAAGAGAATTATATTTTCAGCATAAGGCTTCAAGAAATCTATCTGCCATCTAATCTTTGCCTTAAGGAGCATAAGGGATATCTCACGCAGCTCTTCATCGAAATAAATCGGTCTTCCTTCTGAATCCCTTAATCCGAGGGTAAAGGTCAGGGGGCCTGTAATCTGTCCTTTTAGTGCATAGAGTTTTCTATCTTTTATAAGTTCCACGAATGTATAAAGACCCTTTGCATACCCCTCAGAAACAGAAGACCTCCAGTCTTCTGAATAAGTTTTATAGAAATCTGTAAGGTCATCGCTTCTTCCTTTTTCAACCCATATTCTTTCTCTTTGATCGTCAATCCTTATTGAGGGAATGCCTTCTGAAAACTGGGATATCATTGATTCGAGAAAAGAGAGGTTAGGAAGTTGTGGCCAAAAGGGTATATCAAATGTATCAAGCACAAGTCTGCAGGCCTCCTTAGCATCTTTATGTGGAAGAGTTCCAATGCCTGTTGTTGCAAAAGGCGTGAACATTCTAAAATGATAATCTATTCATGAGTTTGTTAGTCAATAGCAAAGGTATACAAATTTGCTGTAGAGAATTGTCATTGCGAGGTTGCTTCAACCGAAGCAATCTAATCTTTTAGAATGGGATTGCCACGCACCTTTCAGGTGCTCGCAATGACAGTTAAAGCATGAGGTTAAAAATGAGATTATTGACATATGTATTGAAAAATGAAAAAGCCTTGCTTTATACCTTAAAAAAGGCAATATACTTTACTTCCTCCTCTGAAATTTTGTTTTCTTCCTCAACTTACTGTGCTTATGCTTGCTCATCTTTTTCTTCCGCCATTTTACAACACTGCCCACGAAATCACCCCCTCACATTCAATTTTTCTTAAGGAATATGTGTTTTATAATCTTTTGCCTGATCCATAAATGCCTCGAGCTGTATCTCTACTGTTGGTGATTCTGTCCCATCATAAGGGATACTGATGCAGGGGATGCCGTAATCTTTACTGATTCCTCTTAGTAAAGCAGTAACAATGGTCCCCGGCATGCAGCCAAAAGGCATAGCATTTATAATACCAGATGCCCCCCTCTCAAAGAGATCAACACCCTTCCCAATACTTAAAATTGCTTCACCCTCAAAGGAGTTATGCAGATAGGGTGATGCCTTTTTGAGAATCTGTTCAGTGCTTGGTTCCTTCAATGTTTTCAGAAATCCCTTGAAATACTTTGCGAGTCTATGTTCAACCCTCTTTTGATAAAACTTCTTCAAAAGGAAGTTTATGATAGCTGATCTCTCCTTTTTTATCCATGCCTTTCTTAGACCCATAAGATTTACATAGTAAATCCATTCCTCTACAGGTGCAAGCCATGCCTCGCCACCAAGGGCCTCAACATTTTTTATGAGATTCTCATTAGAAAATCGGTGAGACCTGACAAATATCTCGCCAATAATTCCTATCAGAGGTTTTCTCTCTCTATCGACTGGGAGATTCTCAAAATCTTTCCTCATATCCCTAAGGATATCCTCTAAATCACCGTTTCTTTTCCTTAGAGAGAAATATAACCTTCTTTTATATTCTTCATATAACTCATCAGCTGACCCTTTGTATCTTTCGTAAGGTCTTGTCTCATGGAGGCATTTATTCAGAAGTTCATATGTAATGATACCTGTCCATGCTCGTTTTGTGAAATCCCTGCCGATGATTCCGAGATCACTGTAAAAAGTAGTATCCTGGGTTGGTGCAAATATAGGGACGTCCTCATAACCGAGTTCGTCGAGAACAAGCCTGTGAAAGACGTTATACTGCCCGAACCTGCAGGGTCCTGTAGCTGAAGGCATGAAGAAGGCACTTTTGGAAGGCACAAAATTAGGTTCCAGGATCTTTTTTAACATATCGCCTGTTGTGACAGTGCATGGATAACATTCTCTACCGGAGACATATTTTTTCCCAAGGTCAGCAGATTTTTTATCAGACTCGGGAAGAACCTCAGACTCTATACCGCAGTTCTCAAATGCAGCAGCGAGGGCAAAGGCATGGTCCGCCATGCGGGGAATGTAGATAGTACGTTTTGAGTAATGAGTGACGGGTGACAACTGATGAGATGTTGTTTTTTTGTCTTTACTTGTAACTTGTAACTTATAACCTGTAACCTTGTTACTTATACTGTCTATAAAGGCCTCGCATCTTGTTATAGCTCCTGCAGCAGCACTGTGTTCATCTATCTCGATGAAGAGATACGGTTTCCCTTTCATCTCCGTATCGAAGAATTTTAGGATAAAAGAATCAGGGCCACATGAGAAATTTCCTATGTAGATTGCATAGAGGTCAGGGTGGTTTTTTATCAGCCTTGCAGCCTTGAGTATTCTCTGGCCAGATCTCCAGTACATATTCGGCCAATCATTATGAATACCTATTTCATCTATAGGGAGTAAATCCATAGGCATAGAATGGATGCCGAGGTCTGCAAGTTTTTTTGGAATCTCAAGATTCATGCCTTTGTCGAAAGCATTATAAGGCCTGCCGATTATTACAATAGTCCTGTCCTTTATGTAAGAAAGGACTTCTTTCCCTTTTGATTTTATCTCATTGAGGAACTCTTTCTGTTTTCTGTCTGCTACCTCTAAGGCTCTTGATATGTCTTTTGGATGTATGCCGAAGGGCCTTAATATGCGTTTAACCTCCTTTTCAAGAAAATCTCTTTCCCTCCTCAGATTAACGACAGGGGTTAATAGTTTTATGCCTTCAAAGGCAAGCTTTGATATATAGGGGATTGTCTGTGTATAGGGGCAGGCATATCCTCTCTCCAATGGATTCCCAGGTCTATTGAGGTTAATAAAGCTTGGCAGGAGTATGGCATCAACATTTTTATCAAGCAAATATCTGATATGGCCATGAGCAACCTTTACAGGAAAGCATGTTTCTGCAAGGACACTCTCGAGCCCTAAGTTTACTATTTGCCTGTTAGTCTTTGGCGATACCTCTACATCAAAGCCGAGTTCCCACAAGAGTGTGCTCCAGAAGGGAAGATAATCGTGGAAGAAAAAGATATAGGGAATACCTATCTTAGCGTGATGCGTGATGCGTGATGCGTGAAGTGTGGAAGGTAAAGGGTCTTTATCTTTCAACTCATTACCCGTAACGCTTAACGCTTTACGGTTATTGTGTTCCTTCCACAGCATCTCATCTCTGAATGAGAATAAGTCTTCCATAATAGGTTGTGAATCAACCTGTTTTTTATTTCTCTTTACATCGTATTTTTCGCATCTTCCTCCATAGAAGAGAAAGCCTTCTTCTCCTGTAATCTTCACCCTGTTTATCTCGCAGGTATTCGGACAGCCCTTGCATTCAAAGGAAGATATATCATAGGGCCTCTTCGAAAGCTCAAACCCCTTAAAAGACGTGATGCGTGATCCGTGATCCCTCTCCTTCATCTCTCTCATTGCAATAAGAGCCATACCAATTGCACCTGCTACTTCATGGTGGAGGGGTACGGTTATCTTTTTATCGAGATATTTCTCGAATGCTGCGACAACAGCCTTATTAAAGGCAACTCCTCCTAAAAATTGTATATTCTCACCTATAAGTTTTCCAACAACGACTCTGTTTATGTAATTCTGGACAATGGAGTAAGCAAGTCCTGCAAGGAGATCATCCCTATCAATACCTTTCTGAAGATTAGCCATTAAGGAATTCTCCATAAAGACAGTGCACCTTTCGCCGAGTCTGCATGGATTTATGGAAGAAAGTGCAGACTGTGCAAATTCTACCTTTATCGAGATATTTAGTTTTTCAGCCTGCTCCTCAAGGAAAGAGCCTGTTCCTGCTGCACAGGCCTTGTTCATTTCAAAATCAACCACTACCCCATCTTTTAAAGATATGTATTTTGAGTCCTGCCCGCCTATTTCGAAGACTGTATCAACTGTTTTGTCAATAAATACTGCAGCCGTAGCATGGGCTGTGATCTCATTCTTTATAATATCTGCTCCAACAAAATCAGCAATCATGTATCTTCCTGAGCCGGTTGTTCCTACACCCATAATCTCGACTCTATCTACAATCTCCTTACCTATCTCTGAGAATCCCTGTTTTACTGCTTCTATGGGTCTGCCGGCTGTCATGAGGTATCTTTTTGCGAGAAGCCTTCCGTGCTCATCAATAACTGCAAGATTAGTGCTTATCGAGCCAATATCAATGCCAAGGTAAGCTCTGGTTCTGGGTAACGAGTGACGAGTGACGTCTACGACCCATGGGAGTGACGAGTTAATCCCCTCCTGCCTCTCTTTTACAAATCCCCCCTTACCCCCCTTTACTAAAGGGGGGATGGGGGGATTATTGGTGGATGAAGAAGAATTTGGCTGAGAGCTGAGAGCTGAAAGCTGAAAGTCATTCAAAGGTGGATGTCCTGCTTCGAGAGGTCTTTCAGGTATTAAAAAATCCTCAAGCCTCGTAAGGTCGATGTGCTGTACAGTACCTTCGTGCATCTTCTTCAATACAGCACCGATAGCTACCATGAATGGAAAGTCCTCAGGGACAAAGAGTTCATCAAGATCGAAGATTTCCTTGAAGGCTCTTACCATTCCTTTATTAGCTGCAACGCCTCCTTGAAATGATACAGGAGGTATGAGTTTTCTGCCTCTTGAGATGGAGCCTTTGAAATTCCTTGCAACTGCAAAGCAGAGGCCAGATACAATATCTTCGAGAGGCGTAGCTATCTGCTGCAGATGTATCATGTCAGATTTTGCAAAGACGCTACATCTTCCAGCAATTCTCGAAGGCTTTTTCGATTTCAGTGCAAGTTCGCAAAACTCTTCCATGGTGATTCTCAACCTTTCTGCCTGTTGATCAAGAAAGGAGCCTGTGCCAGCAGCACAGACAGAATTCATGGAAAAGTCTTTTACAGAATTACCCTCCTTATCCAAGATGATAAGTTTTGAGTCCTCTCCACCCATCTCAATAATCGTCTTTATGCGGGGAAAGAGTTTTTGTGTAGAATATGCCTGAGCAACAATTTCATTGACAGGTTCTATGCCGAGTATGGATGCAATAAGTCGACCTGCTGAACCAGTAATAGACAATGACGAGTCATGAGTGACGAGAGGCGAGTCATTATTAGTTACTTGTGACTCTTTACTTGTTACTGCCTTCAGCAGTTTAATGGCGACAGATACAGGGTGTCCTTTATGCCTTTCATAATGACTGTAAAGCTTATTTTCCTTTTCGTCGAAGACGACAAGCTTTACACTTACTGAACCTGCATCAAGACCGATGAACCTCATTTTTCCCCCAGCAAAAAATTATACCATAGACAACATCAGTCTTGAAAAGGAATCTTGAAAAGTGCTGAAGATATTGATAATTTAATAGGAATTTTCAGATAATGAATAAGAATGAGTGAGGACGTGATTCACAAAATATTTTTTGAAACGGCTGAAAGATACAGTAATAACACTGTTTTTGATTACTTTGATCAGAATTGGAAGAAAGTTACATATCAGGAACTCTTTGGCAATACAAGAGGCATTGCATCCTATCTTATAGAAAAGGGGATTAAAAAAGGAGACAAAGTTGCAATCATCTCCGAGAATAGACCAGAGTGGTGTGCAACATACCTTGCGATATCTTTATCAAGTGCTATTGCTGTTCCAATAGATGCACAGCTTGGACAGGAAGAGATAAAGAGGCTTTTATCTGACTCTGAATCAAAAGTAGTTTTTTTTAGCTCAAGGATTGAAGAAAATATAAAAAGGGCAATAGAAGAGCTTATTACTCGTTATTCGTTACGCATTACTCAGGTAAACTTCGATTCACCCGAATTTAATAATATTAAAAGCAAACCAGAAATTACCAACTATCCGGAGGTTTCAGAGCAAGATGTTGCATCTCTTATATATACATCAGGAACGACAGGCATACCAAAAGGTGTAGAACTTACGCATAAAAACTTCTGTTCCGATGCAGAGGCCCTTATTCAGGCTGGTATTGTTACACACAGTGATAATGTCCTTTCGGTACTGCCTTTACACCATACATATCCCTTTATGTGCACGTTCCTTGTGCCTGTTTTCCTTGGTGCCTCTATTACATATCCTAAAAGTTTGAAGGGACCTGAACTCATGACAGCTATCAAAGAAACAGGGGTGAGCATATTTGTTGGTGTGCCACGGCTGCTTGAGCTCATAAGAAACGGGATGATCAATCAATTAAGACAACTACCCGCACCTTTACCAGTTACTCTTTTTGGTATTTTGAGGATATGCAGCAAATTAAGGGAAAGGGCCTGGATTAATCTCGGTAAAATAATTTTTCGGTCTGCTCACAAGCCTTTTGGCAGAGGGTTCAGGTTCTTCGCAAGTGGAGGAGCAAAACTTGATCCGGAGGTTATGAAAGACCTTGAGGCACTCGGTTTTACTGTCCTTGAGGGTTATGGCCTTACAGAGACCTCTCCAGTCGTTACCTTTAATCCACTTACAAAGAGAAAAGCAGGATCTGCGGGCAAGCCCTTGCCATCAGTAATGATAAAGATAGTTGATACAAAAGGCGACGTTGTGGGAATTATGAAGGAAGGGGAGGTCGCAATAAAAGGTCCTATGGTAATGAAAGGATATTTTAAAAATCCTGAGTTAACAGATCAGGTGATGCGGGAAGGATGGTTTTTGAGCGGAGACCTGGGTTACCTGGACAGGGATGGTTACTTATTTATCACAGGTCGCTTAAAAGATGTGATCGTTCTGAGCTCTGGAGAAAATGTTTATCCTGAAGATGTAGAAAGACAATATATGAAAATTTCTCTCATAAAGGAAATATGTGTTGTTGGTGTTGAAGAAAGAGGCATTATTGAATCCCTCCATGCATTAATAGTGCCAGACATGGAGTATGCAAAGAGAGAAAAAATCGGAAATATACAAGAGTTCTTGAGGTGGGAAATAAATAATGTTTCCCTCCGCATACCACAATATTCAAGGATCAGAGGGTTTACGCTTTATCCTGAGCCGTTACCTAAAACCCCTTTGGGAAAATTTAGAAGGTTTATGATTAAGGAACTGATAAAGGCAGAGGGAAAAGAGCAGAGGGCAAAGAGCGAGGATAATGACCTTATCAGGGATGAAACAGGCAGAAGGGTGATTGAATGCATAAAGCCATTGTTAAAAGAGCAGATTCCAATAGAAGGCAAAGACAACCTTGAGCTCGACCTCGGGCTCGATTCCCTTGCCAGGATAGAGCTTGTTGTTGCTCTTGAGAAGGCATTTTCTACAAAACTTCCTGAAAGTTTTGCATCAGAAATCCAGACTGTTGAGGAGATCGTTAGAAGGATTAAAGAATATGAGACGGGAAAAGAAAAAGAAGTTGAAAAAATAGCAAGGTGGAAGGACATAATCGGTGAAGAGCCCGGTCTGAAAGACAGAAGAAAAATCGGACTATACCATAATTTTCTGGAGAGGCTTGCGATCATTTTCGGTTTGCCAACGCTTAAGGTTATTTTTAAATTTTTTTTCAAGCTTAAAGTAAAAGGGCTTCAGAATTTACCAGATAAGGGACCTTATATCATTACTCCGAATCATGCAAGCTACATTGATGGATTTGCTATAGTTGCAGCACTCCCTTCTCGATTGTTCTGGAATCTCTATTCAATTGGTTGGCAGGCATACTTTACAGGTCCCCTTGGTTTATTCGCAAGACTTGCCCATGTCATTCCCATTGACCGCGAAACATATCTCCAGAAAGCCCTCCAGATGGCTACTTATGTCCTAAGAAAGGGAAAATCTCTTCAGGTATTTCCTGAAGGGGGCAGGTCTTATGATGGTGAATTAATGGAATTTAAAAAGGGAGTAGGCATCCTTGCATTAGAACTTAATCTGCCTGTTGTACCTGCTTATATAGAAGGTTCCTTTGATGTTCTTCCAAGAGGGAAGAAATGGCCTAAATTTCATGAGGTGAGAATCACCTTTGGAAGACCTATGTATCCGTCTGACCTGAACCTATCCCAAAAAACAGATGATATAGATGATTATCAATTCTTTGTTAATGAATTAAGGGAAAAGATAAGGCAATTAAGGAGAGCTTAGGGATGGTTTAATATTATATTCTTTGTCAAGACTGTGGGCCATGACAACAGCTTTGTCTATTTCTTCATAAGGGAAGGCAGGGGTATCTAAGATAAGGTGGGGCGCTTTATCATCAAATTTAATGCCGAAGGCATTGCTCTGCTGATAGAGAGTGGTACCTGGGAGCACGTGAAGGATACTGAAAACAATAGTTGTAGGCCCCATACTTATTAAGGTCTTAACAGACTTTACAAATTTTAAAAATGTGTCACCTGGTAGCCCGATGATTAAATCTGTGAGCACCTCTATCCCGTTGTCTTCAAGAAGTCTGATCCCCCTCCTGAACTTCTCTTCATCAAAATATCGATTGACATTTTTCAATGTATCTTTATTGACTGTCTGGGGCCCTGTCTCTACGCTTTTCACATTTGCCTTTTTGAAGAGATCGATTGTTTCTTCATCAACAAATTCAGCAATGATTTCTACTGTTCGTAATTCTGTTCCAAAACGGTTTGAAGCTGAGAGCATTTCCACTATTTTCTGAAGCCTCTCTTTTTTGAGATTGAAGATGGGGTCAACAAAATGAAAACTTTTGATTTCTGGATGACTCATAATAAATTCTATTTCTCTTTTTACTCGATCCTCCGGGAAAAAACGGGGCCTGGGAAAATTCTTTCCCTCAAAACAGTAACTACAACGAAAAATACAGCCGCGAAATGTCTCAATATACGTCACCTTGTCTCTTGGTATCAAGATGCCTTCAAGATAGGGTGAGGGAATTTCACCGAGTTCCTCAATCAGTGGTCTGTCAGGATTTTCGAAAACTTGTCCATTAGCCCTGTAGGAAATGCCTTGTATTTGTTCTAATCTTCCTTTTCCTAAATAATATTTGAGCAGCTCTGCAAATGTTACCTCACCTTCTTCCTTCACAATAACATCGATAAAAGGATTTTCTTTTAGATACTTGGAAGAAATTGGTCCTACTTCAGGTCCGCCAAGGACGATCTTTACATGAGGATAAATTGTCTTAACTATTCTCATAGTTTCCAGGACCTTATTGATATTCCAACAATAACAAGAAAAGCCAATGATGTCAGGCTTACTCTGGGATAGGTAATAGACTAATTGCCGGGCGTCATGTGTTTCAGTATCAAAGTCAGCGATATCTATCTCAGTATTTTTTAGAATAAAGTTATCTTTTTGGGCATATGCCTTAAGATAACCCAAGGCAAGAGAAAAGTGGTTAGCCCAGTTAAAGGAGAGAAGAATGACCCGTTTTTTAACCATTTAATGCCCTGATCTCTCCAAAATATTTGTTCTCTTTTATTGGAGAAAATTCTGTATGCCCAAATTTGTTGAGGTATTCCGTTTCAACTCCACGGCAGATTTCCTGGTATGTACAATGTTGACAATTCTTGTGATGTCTGTGAGTCCTGGGATAAATTTTACTATCATATCCATAATAAATTTCACCTATATGGTGTTCTAAGCCTTGCATAATACAAAATGGAAGACCCTCTGTCAGAATCCAGACACGATTCAGGATGCTGATATTCAGCGCAACTCTTATATGAGGGAGGAGGTCTTTTAATGGGAGATTATCGCCTTCAAGAGATAAGATAATACGATTGACACCAAGATTTATTCCTGTGATAGTTGCATTTATAATATCTGTGAAATTCTGCTTACAGATAGGAATTCGTAAACATGTAAATTTGTCACAGGGAAGTCGTTGTAAATTTTCTAAGCCCTGGATAGTCTGGAGAAAACTGTTTGGTGTCTGCGTAAGATAATCGTGGAGATCAGGATTTGATCCCCATAATTTTATTTCAAAGAGGTAACAACCTGCTTTGACTATTTCAAGCAAGACTTGATTATCAGAAAGTGCTCGCCCATTTGTTACTATCTTAACTCTTCGATAACCATTTCTATGAGCAGTGTCGATAATCCTGATCAAATCACTTCGGAGGGTAGGTTCCCCTCCATATAATGCAATGCTGTCCTCTCCTGTTTGTTCCAGTGCGGTAGTTACAGCATTAAAATCAGGCTGTTCAGAATCACTTAGCCTGTAGCTACAATATAAGCACTTGTTGTTACACTGTTTACCTAAAAATATCTCTTTGTAGCGTATCAAATTTCCTCTTAAAAATTTAGAAACTGTAGAAAATTATAATGATCTGACAGGTCCCGGAACACATAGTCTGCACCCGCCCTTACGAGTTCGGCAATAGAATATGGACCGGTTGCAACGCCGATGCACATTGCACCATTAATCTTTGCGCAATTGACATCTCTTGGCGTGTCTCCAATTACTATGCACTCAGTAATGTCTATTTTTCTCTGGCAGATTTTCTCGAATCTCTTTATCGCAATAGGCAAAAGTCTATCCCTGTCCTCGTCATCACTACCAAAGGCGCCTGTCGGGAAATAGTTATTTAGTTTGAAGGGTTGGAGTTTAATCCTCGCTCCAGGCTCAAGATTTCCGGTGAGTAGACCCAGTTTTACATCTTTTAGAAGACTCAATCTTTCTAAAAGTTCATATATACCTGGTTTTATATGTCTTCTTTCATTATTTATCTCTTTCTGGAGATGCATGAGATATGTATTGATAACAGAATCGAGATTACTGTTGAAGGAGATACCATGTTTCATCAAGCCTTCTTTCATTATCTGCGTGTCTGTTTTACCAGCCATGCTTATACCGTGAAAGGCATTCCCAACAGAAAACAGCTTCTCGAACGCAAGATTAAGGGAGCGGGTTCCTGCTTCCCCTGAATCTATTAATGTGCCATCAATATCGAACAGTAACAGATACATAGATCAGCTTTTATTCAGAAAAATACTCCAAAAATTTGTATCCTTCAGTGTCGATTCTATAGAGTTTCTTTTTCTCTAATCTCTCTTCATATAATTTTATTGCTTCTTCCATATCCTTTGCCCCTTCTACTAAAAGGAATCTCAAACATCCTTCATCCCTTTGGGGACTGATTCTATGGAAGCGTTCCCGTATAGTGAGAAAATAGCAGTAGTGAAATAGGTCTTCACAGGTTTGATATCCCTTTAGAAGAATAGCCTCTTTAGCCTTCTTCAGGAAAAAGAGTTTTTCAGAGGGGTTGAGATCAACGATGAACTTGTCCTTTAGTTCCTTTCTTAGAAGTATGTCAGTCAATTGTCTCCTTTCAGTGGGATTTCAGTGATATATAAATATTTTATTATAATTTTTTGAATATTGCTTGCAAGCCCTTTTAAGGGAGTTGACTGGATTAATATTTGATGGCTGCCTTTTTCTGGTTTGCCACAACCACGAGTACGTAGTCTTCAGGATCGAGATATTTTTGTGCAACCCGAAATATATCTTTTTTTGTTATTGAATTAATATACGTAGAGTATTTCTCAGCATAATCAAGACCAAGATTATAGAATTCAACAGAGGCCAGAAAGTCGGCAATCTTTCTGTTAGTATCAAGTCTCCTTGGAAAACTTCCTGTCAGATATGATTTCGCGTCTGATAGCTCCTCGTCAGAAACAATCTTTTGCCTCATCTTCTTCATTTGGTTAAGTATTTCGGAGATCACTGAATTTGCGGAGTCATTTTTCGTCTGGACCTCAATTTGAAAAAGACCCTTTTCTTTATTCGAAGTAAAAAAACTGTCCACATCGTATGCAAGACCCATCTCATCTCTTATTGTCTGCATAAGTCTTGAAGAGAACCCTCCACCTCCGAGTATATAGTTCATAACTGAGACAGCATAATAGTCAGGGTTGTCCCTGCGGATACCGATGTGCCCGAGAATAATATTTGCTTGTGTAAGATCCTTATCTATTTGCACAGTTCTCTTTGCTTTTCCTATATTGAATCCTTGAGTGACTATTGAAGGAAGGTCAGCTTTTTTCCAGTCCTTCAGATATGTTTTAATCAAGGAGTTCAACTCTTCTTCTGTGAGGTCTCCTGCAACTGATAAAATAGAATTATTAGGTAAAAAATAAGCAGAATAGAAAGTTATCAAATCTTCTCTTTTTATAGCATCTATAGTATCAACTGAACCCTCAATAAGTCTTCCATAGGGGTGCTCTCCGAAAATTTCTTTTTTAAAGGCACGTTCTGCAAGGAAAGCTGGATCTTCTTCACTATGCCTCAGAGAGCCTTTTACAAGTTCTTTTTTCCTTTCAATCTCTTTTTCAGGAAAAACAGGATTGAGCAGAATATCTGAAAAAAGCTCAAATCCTTTATTAATATCTTTTTTTAAAACTGACAAAGTGACACTCGTGTAATCACTAACAACCGAAACATCAAGAGATGCACCGATAAACTCTATTTCTTCACTTATGTCGGTTGATGATCGATTTTTTGTACCTTCTGCAAGAAGTTCTGCAGTGAGATTGGCAAGTCCTGCTTTATCCTTAGGTTCATTCAGGGGACTTGCTTTTATTAGGAGTGTAACCATTACAATGGGCAGGCTATGCTTCTCAGAATGAAGGACTACAAGTCCATTTGGGAGTATAGTTTTATTTACATTGATGGCATAAACATCAGTAGGCAGCAGAAAGTAAAAAGTGAATAATGCAAATACTGTAACAAGTAAAGAGTAACGAGTGATGAGTTTAAAACGAAACCGCTGACATTTGACTATCTGCTGTTCACTATTCATCATTTACTCCTTGCTTCTTGTTGGTATCAATATGCCAACTGTTCTGTTGTCTTCTTGTAAGTACTTCTTTGCAACCCGTGTTACATCCCTTGGTGTGACTTTCCTTATCCCCTCAAGGTATCTGTTGATGAGCCTCCAGTCTCCAAGCATCTCGAATATTCCATACTTCATTGCTTCCATATAAATTGAGTCCTGTTCCATGATGAATGAAGACTCTATCTGGTTTTTTGCCTTTTGAATCTCCTGTTCCGATGGCGGGTCTTGCTTTATGTTTTCAATTTCTGCAAAAAGGGCTTTTTCAACATCCTTTATATCTTTTTCTGGGGAGGCTGTTGCATCAAGAAAAAATAAATAAGGATCCCTATTAAAACCATCATATTCAGAATCTGCATAAAGTGCGATCTTTTTTTCATAAACCAGAGACTTGTAGAGTCTTGTGCTCTTCCCCCCCGATAGGATTAGGCTTAAGATATCGAGGGCATAGCTATCGTCATGGGGGAAATTCGGGGTATGATAGGCTACGATTATGTATGGTAATTCTGCCTCTTTCTTTAGTAAAACTCTTCTTTCACCTTTCTGTTCAGGTTCTGAAAAGGTGATATTTTTTTTCTGTGTTTTAGCAGGAGAGATATTACCAAAAGAGTTTTTAATCTTTTCAATAATTTTATCTGTTTTGACATCTCCCACGATAACGATAAAGGCATTATCGGGTGAATAGTGTGCTTTATAATAATTATATAAGTCATATCTTTCTATGGACTTAAGGTCAGACATCCAACCGACAACAGGTCTCTGATAAGGATGTGCCTTGAATGCAGCTGCAACCACTTCTTCGAATAAGGAATTCTGGGGATCATCTTCATATCTCAGCCTCCTTTCTTCTATTACAACGTCTCTTTCCAGAAGGGTCTCTTTAGGATCAATTGTTAGATTCTGCATCCTGTCAGCCTCGAGATCAATTGGGAGTGATATCCTGTCTGAGGAAAAAAGTTCAAAATATACTGTATGGTCTTTTGTGGTATAAGCATTGTCTGTTCCGCCATTCTTTTGGACAATCTTCGAAAATACTGACGGTCCGTATTTAGGGGTTCCCTTGAACATCATGTGTTCAAGGAGATGGCTCAGTCCGGAGTTACCGATAGGTTCATCTCTTGAGCCTGTACGGTACCATACCTGGAATGTAGCCACAGGCGCTTTATGCTCTTCGATAATCAGTACTTTTAATCCGTTGTCTAGTTTAAATTCTTTGCCATCTAATGCATAAACAGTTGCATATGCTAATAAAAAAATAAAGACAAGAAAAATTCTGTTTTGTTTCATAAAAGAATATATCAGAATTTATAAGAATAATGAAAGTAGGGTGCTGTGAAGAAAAAATCATAAAATTATACATACATGAGAAGAAATTAGGAGATTTTCTTAAGCTGTTGTAGGCAAACGAGGGAATATTCATAGGAAATGGTATTATTAATGTGAGGTTTGTCACGGAAAAGAAGATTCTCCTTTGAGTAAATTAATGCTTGACAGTTTCTTGAATCTTCGTTATTTTTATTAAAACTAAATTTTTAAAGGAGAGACATATGGCAAGAGATAAAGCAATATTTTATATAGTCTGCATTGTATCTTTTCTCATGCTGGTTTTTTCTTTTCAGTTGTCCGCACAAATGCAGGAATATAAGGATTATATAGTCAAAAAGGGCGATACCCTGTGGGATATCTCCCAAAAAGAACTGGGAGACCCTTTTCTCTGGCCGAAGATATGGAAAGAAAATACTGGAATAGCTAATCCTGATAGAATTTATCCTGGGCAGAAAATCAGGATCCCTCTCTATCTATTGCAGAAAGAGATACCTTTAACCCAGATTCCGGAAGCAAAAGTAGAAAAGAAAGAAGAGCCTAAAAAAGAAATAGCAAAAAAGATTGAACCACTCAAAAAAGAATATCTCGTTACCAGAGATATCTTGATGGCAAGCGGCTACATTGCTGATTCAGTATACAGCATAGGATCCATAGTTGACTCATCATCAGGGAGAAAGATACTTGGTAAAGATGATTATGCCTATATCAAAACAGATAATCCCGTGAAGATAGGGGATAAGTTTTATATTATTCGTTCAGTAGGAAAAGTAACCCATCCAAAATCAGGTAAATTACTTGGCTATCTTATAGAGGTGCCTGGGATTGCTGAGGTTGTTGACCAGTATGATAACGAAACGAAAGTGCAAATTACAGATTCCTTTATGGAGGTCAATATCGGAGATCTGCTTGATTACTATTACGAAATAGAACCACCTTTTCTAACTGAGGAAACCCCAAGAAAACCAAGCATTAACGGCTATATTGTAGCTACAAAAGAACTCCGTGTACTTACTGGAAAATGGGAGATCATTTATATTGATAAAGGTGAAAGTGAAGGCATTAAGATCGGCGACTTATTCACCATAATACAGGGAAAGCATCGAGAAGAAAAAGGTGCAATACAAATAGTAAACCTCAGAAAGTCAACTGCAACTGCTATAGTCAGAAAAAGCAGTGATGTGATTTCAAGAGGAGATGAGATAAAAGGATTTAGGTAGAAGTTATCAATGTTTTAAGAACTCTGAGTCTGCTTGGATGTTTAAGCTTCCTTAATGCCTTTGCCTCTATCTGCCTGACCCTTTCCCTTGTTATATTGAGATGTCTTCCGACCTCTTCGAGGGTATGGTCTCTTTCCATACCTATACCGAACCTCATTCGAATAACTTTTTCCTCTTTGGGTGTCAAAGACTTCAAAACCTTCAGAATATGCTCAGAAGTTTCAATCCTCTCTGCGTCGGAATAGGGTGAAGGACTGTTTTTATCCCCTATAAAATCCTCGAGTTCTGTATCTTCATCACCTATAGGGGTCTGTAACGCAATAGGATCTTGTATTGCCCTAAAAACCTCTTCAACTTTTTTTGTTGGAACTCCGAGTTTCTGGGCAATCTCTTCTTTTGTCGGCTCTCTACCGAGTTGTTGTGTCAATTCCCTTGAGGCTTTTGTTACCCTGTTATAGAATTCCATCATATGGACAGGAACCCTGATGGTCTTTGTCTGATCTATTAATGCCCTTGTTATCGCCTGCCTTATCCACCATGTTGCGTAGGTACTAAATTTAAAACCTTTTTCGTACTTGAATTTATCAACAGCCTTCATAAGGCCTATATTTCCTTCTTGTATAAGATCAAGGAGGGGTAATCCTCTACCAACATAATTTTTAGCGATATTAACAACAAGTCTGAGGTTACGTGTTATCAGTTCATTTTTGGCTGTGGAAATCAGTGTTTTAGCCTTTATTATCCGATCCCACATTGCCTTAAGGTCATCGACCTTGATTCCAACTTCTGAACTTACTTTCTTATATACCTTCTCCACGTCTTTTGCTAAAATCTGTATTTTATTGACATTAATTGTCTTGGTTTTTTTCTCATTAATAATTTTTCTAAGTCCTTTCAATGAGCCATATTTTGTTATTTTCTTGTCAGCAGCTTCAATCTCACTCATGTAATTTTCAAGAATTTCAACCGTTTTTGTTAGAGCCACCTCGGCCTTTTCTTCCTCTGGACTTAATTCTTCTTCTTTTTCCTCCTCCTCGTTCAGAATTGCCTCAATTTTTTTGTAAAGGGGAAGGGTAGTTACAATCTCTTTTATAATTTTTTTTCCTTCCTCGAGTCTTTTTGCAAGCTCTGTTTCCTCGTCCTTCTTTAGAATAGAAATGTCTCCCATTGAATAGAAATATGCCTGCACAAGATCCTCTGCTTTCTCATACTCTTCTACTTCCTCTTCTGCTTCTTCAGGTATAAGAGACTCATCTTGATCTACAACCTTAACCCCCATGTCTTGGAGAATATCCATGAGGTCTTCTAATTCATCAGGCGAGAAAAACTCAGAAGGTAGAGCCTCATTTATTTCATCATAGGTTAATACTCCTCGTCTCTTTCCTATTTCGATTATTTCTTCAAAAATATCTTTTTCTCTCATTTCTCCTCTCGACAGTATGAAATAAAAAATAGGGGCTTGCGCCCCCTTTAAAGAGTCTTACAACAGGGAAGAAGTAAGGGTCAAGTCACACGGTCTATTAGTACTGGTAAGCTGAATGCATCTCTACACTTACACCTCCAGCCTATTAACGTGGTAGTCTACCACGGACCTTTAGGTGGATTGCTCCACGGGAGACTTTATCTTGGGGTGGGCTTCACGCTTAGATGCCTTCAGCGTTTATCCCATCCAGACATAGCTACCCGGCATTGCCACTGGCATGACAACCGGAACACCAGAGGTTTGTCCATCCCGGTCCTCTCGTACTGAGGACAGCTCCTCTCAAGTCTCCTGCGCCTGCAACAGATAGGGACCGAACTGTCTCACGACGTTCTGAACCCAACTCTCGTACCGCTTTAATGGGCGAACAGCCCAACCCTTGGGACCTGCTTCAGCCCCAGGATGCGATGAGTCGACATCGAGGTGCCAAACCGGGTCGTCGATGTGAACTCTTGGACCCGATAAGCCTGTTATCCCCGGCGTACCTTTTATCCGTTGAGCGATGGCCCTTCCACACAG
>DAITNM010000005.1:0-17091 GCA_036834585.1 Thermodesulfovibrionales bacterium
AATATAACGAATAAAAATATTTTCAATAAATTCATCGAGTTAAATAAATTTTTGAGCAATGTCTGCATTATTTGAGTTAAGAAAATTAATCATGGCTGCTCCACACATTCGCCGATCAAATCATAATCCTTAAAACTTTTCATCCTGACATTTGCGATTTTCTCTTTCTCTCTGCTGTAATTAGTGATATACACCGTTCCGTCAATTTCCGGGGCCTGGGAATACATCCTGCCTGTCCACACTCCTCCATATTCATCAACAGGCAGCTCTATCAGACATGGAAATATTTTACCTTTTAGGGATCTGTTTTTAGTTTTAACCAGCTTTTTTTGAATATTCATAAGAATCTTTTTTCTCCTTTTCCTAACATGAAAGGGTACATGGGGTTTTAGTGAGAAGGCTTGTGTCTCTTCCTCTGGTGAGTACTCGAAAACACCGAGGTTTTCAAACTGAACCTGCTGTACAAAGTCTGCTAATTCCTGAAAATCCTCTTCCTTTTCCGTAGGAAAGCCAACGATGATGGATGTTCTTATAGCAATAGTGGGTATTTTTTCTCTCAGGAGCCCTATCTTTTCTAAGAGAAGCTTTTTTGTATAGTTTCTATTCATAAGTTTTAAAATGCGGTTGTTTACATGCTGGATTGGAATATCTACATACTTCACAATCCTGGGGTCGGACTGGATGATCTTTATCAGCTCAGGGGAGATTCTGGAAGGGTAGAGATAAAGGAGTCGAAGCCAGAAATCACTTTTTATGGAAAGGATGTTCTTCAGGAGGAGATACAAAGAAGGTTTACCGTATATATCTGTTCCATAAGCAGTAATATCTTGAGCAATGAGGTTTATTTCATAGACACCTTTGTCAAGAGCTCTGTTAATTTGTTTTACAATATCATTAACAGGAAAGCTTCTCAAAGGCCCTCTAATAAAGGGGATAGCGCAATAAGAACATGAGTTTCTACACCCTTCAGAGATTTTTATATAGGTATATGAAGGAGGAGTGAAAAGAATCTTTTTTTGTCTTTTTCTCTGAAACATTCTAAGAGGTGGGAAGTGTTTCATAATCTCCCCTGCAAACTCTTTATAGGGAAGAACAGGTAAAAAAAGGTCTGCCTCTGGTATGAGCTCTTCAAGCTCCCTCTGATAGCGCTGGACAAGACAGCCATATACCACAACCTTTGCCTTCAGAGGTTTTTCTTGAAGTGTACTGAGGATGACCTCAATTGATTCTTTTTTTGCATCTCTGATAAATCCACAGGTATTTATTACTACAAGGGATGCCTCTGAAATATTATCGGTGAGAACATATCCGGCTTTGAGAAGATAATCTGTTATATTCTCGCTATCAACGAGATTTTTTGCACAACCAAGACTTATGATGTAGAGATACATCCCTTTATCCTTTAATTTTTATTTCTTACCCTCGAACCCTTGAATCCTTGACACCTTACTATATTTATTCTACAACTTTAGGATAAAGAGACCTTCAACACCCTGAGATTTTATATATAATTGGAAGTAGTAAGCTATCTTAGCTAAAATAATACATGCTCTCTTATATCACGAGACGACTTCTACTCATGGTTCCCCTTATCTTTGGAATCACCCTCATAACTTTTACCGTAATCCACCTTGCACCAGGAAACCCTGTTGAGGTTCAGACAGAAATGTCCCTCAAGGCATCTGCTCAGGCACGGGACAACCTGAAAAAACTCTATGGCCTTGATAAACCATTGCATATCCAGTACTTTGACTGGCTGAAGAGGTTTGTGAAATTGGATTTTGGTAAGTCTTTTGTAGATGGCAGAAAGGTCATTGACAAGATTATCGAGCGAATTCCTATTACCCTAACAATTAATATCCTCTCCCTTATACTCATATTCATTATTGCTTTGCCTATTGGCATCCTCTCCGCAACTAAACAATATTCAATCTTTGATAAGCTTTCCACAATATTCGTATTTATTGGTTTTTCGACCCCTACCTTCTGGCTTGCACTCCTTCTCATGATTCTCTTTGGCGTTAATATGGGTCTTCTTCCAATATCAGGCATACAGAGTATAGACACATCCGAAATGGCCACTTTCGATAGGTTGTGGGATTGGATTAAACACCTCATCTTGCCTGTTGGGATTTCTGCATTCGGAGGGATTGCAGGACTGAGCCGTTATAGTCGATCGAGTATGCTTGAAGTTATAAGGCAGGATTATATCAGGACTGCAAAGGCAAAAGGCTTACAGGAAAAGAAGGTTATCTTTAGACATGCCTTCAGGAATGCCCTCATGCCAATCGTCACAATCCTCGGTCTATCTGTGCCAGGACTAATAGGAGGAGGTGTAATATTTGAGACTATCTTTGCCATCCCTGGTATGGGACAGCTTTTTTATTCATCAACTATGTCAAGGGACTACCCCACAATAATGGGAATCCTTGTGATAGGGGCAATCCTCACATTGTTCGGAAATCTGATTGCTGACATATCATATGCCTTTGTTGACCCGAGGGTAAGGGTAAGCAAAAAAGAATGAGACTTTTACGGGTTATCGGAAAAAGATTTTCAAGAAACAAATTATCAGTTCTCGGAGCAGTAACAGTACTTCTATTAATAATTCTCTCTCTATTCGCTCCTTTAATAGCACCTTATGATCCAACAGCGATAGATGTTCACAATGTGCTCTCACCTCCGAGCAAGGAACATCCTCTCGGTACAGATGAACTCGGAAGAGATCTTCTTTCGAGAATAATATGGGGAAGCAGGGTATCTCTGAAAGTCGGTTTTATTGCTGTTGGTATCGCAATAACAGCAGGAATTATCATTGGTGCAATCTCGGGTTTCTATGGAGGATTGGTGGATACCATATTAATGAGGTTCGTTGACATCATGCTTGCCTTCCCAACCTTCTTCCTCATTCTTGCTGTTATATCAATACTTGAACAGAGCATATTCACAATAATGGTCGTTATAGGATTGACAAATTGGATGGATGTAGCAAGGCTTGTAAGGGCTGAATTTCTCTCACTCAAGGAAAAAGATTTTGTCAGTGCTGCAAGGGCAGTTGGCGCAAGTGATAAAAGGCTTATTTTCAGACACATCCTTCCGAATGCCCTTTCACCAGTTTTTGTTGCTGCTACATTTGGGATTGCTGGAGCTATACTCATTGAATCAGGCCTATCCTTCCTCGGGCTCGGAGTACAGCCTCCAGAACCAAGCTGGGGAAATATCTTGACAGCCGGAAAAGACAATATAGAGGTTGCATGGTGGCTTTCTCTTTATCCAGGACTGGCAATACTAATAACTGTTTTAAGCTACAACCTTGTTGGAGAAGGATTAAGGGATGCCCTTGACCCAAGGCTCTGGGAAGCAGAAAGGCATTAAGCTAAATATTTTCTATTACATAGGATATAATCTAAACCACTGTCATTCCCGCTTGTCGGGAATCTTTCTTCAAAAGGATTCTGGACAAGCCAGAATGACTTTTTCGGGACAGATACTATGTCCTGCCTCTTTTATATAACTCCATCACTTCGTCCCTTGTAATAACCGAATCGACTTTATAACCTAATGCCTCTATGGCCTCTCTGCCCCCTTCCTGCCTGTCTATAAAAGCGATTACTTTTACAACT
Organism: Thermodesulfovibrionales bacterium; assembly: GCA_036834585.1. GTDB lineage: Bacteria > Nitrospirota > Thermodesulfovibrionia > Thermodesulfovibrionales > SM23-35 > JACAEY01. The sequence goes on from DAITNM010000005.1 coordinate 3,624, forward strand.
TCAAGGCCCTCTTCCTTTGCCTTTGTAATTGCTTCTATAGTTGATTTCCCCGTGGTAATAACATCGTCAACAATCACCACCCTGTCTCCCTTCTTCACATTTCCCTCGATCAACTGCATTGTGCCATGGGATTTCGGTGTTTTGCGGACTATAAAGGCTTCAATAGGGTTACCTTTTAAGAAGGATGTATATGCTACAGCATAGGCTATTGGATCAGCGCCAAGGGTAAGCCCACCAATTCCTTTTATACCTAAGTCTTTTATCATTTCAAATATAAGATTCCCTATGAGGTGCATTCCTTCAGGGTGAAGGGCAACAGCCTTGCAGTTAAAATAATAGTTGCTCACCCTGCCTGATACGAGCTTAAACACAGGCTCCTCACTATATTTAAAAGCCTTCTCAAGAATAAGTTCTATTAATCGTTTTTTCAGTATAGATGACATGCTACAAGCCTCCCTTTTGCCTCTCTTAATTCAGGTACTATTTTATCGCATGGCTCGAACCTCTTTGGGCACCTTGGATGAAAAGGGCACCCTGGGGGAATATCTATGGGACTTGGAATCTCACCTCGAACAATTCGTGATGTGATACGCGTAATGCGTGATTCATAATGCATAAAACCTGATGTGGGAATAACAGGGGCTGATGAAAGAAGCACTTCTGTATAGGGATGAAAAGGCTCTCTGAATAATTCTTCAGTTTGAGCATGTTCCACAATCTTTCCGAGGTACATCACAGCGATGGTATCACTGAAATAATGCACTACCTTGAGGTCATGGCTTATAAAGAGAAAGGAAAGTCTATATTCTCTTTTCAATTCCTGAAGGAGATTTATTATCTGGGCTTGTACAGAGACATCAAGCGCTGAAAGGGGTTCATCTGCAACGATTACCTTTGGAGATACGGCAAGGGCTCTTGCAATACAAATCCTCTGTCTCTGTCCCCCGCTCAATTCATGAGGATAACGATGCAGTAAATCAGGACCAAGACCAACCTTGCCGAGAAGCTCAACCACTGTTTCTTTTATTCTGCTTTTCTCTATAATTCTGTGAATTTTGAGGGGTTCTGAGACAGTATCCATAATGCTCTTCCTGGGATTAAGGGATGCGAAAGGGTCCTGAAATATGATCTGGACTGATTTTCGGAAAGACTTCATAGCGTTATTGTTGAGTCCAAAAACATTCATTCCCTGAAAAAGGACCTCACCAGAGGTAGGTGGTATAAGCCCTAACACAAGCCTCGCAACAGTTGATTTACCACAACCGCTCTCCCCAACAAGGGCAAAAATCTTATCCTCATCAACAGAAAAGTCAACCCCATCCACAGCTCTTACAAGCATTGTTTTAGTCGTTAACCCTTTTTTAATAGGGAAGTATTTCCTGAGAGAATTTACCTTCAAGATTTCCAACTTATCTCCTCTGCCCTGATACATCTCACGAGATGAAGTGAGTTCGGAGTTCGGAGTTCGGAGTTCGGAGTCTGAATAAGCTCCGGTTCCCTCTCTTTACATTCAGGTATAACGAACCTGCACCTGTCTGAAAACTTACAACCTGGAGGAAGTCTATACGGTTCCGGAACAAAGCCCGGGATAGGCTTTAAAGGAATGCCTTTCTCTTTAGGAAGAGACTCAAGGAGTCCCATGGTATAAGGGTGTTTAGGATTATGAAACAGTGTATGTACATCCACTAACTCCATTAATCTTCCTGCATACATAATAGCAACTGTTTTCGCATTTTCTGCAACGATGCCCAAGTCATGAGTTATGAGAAGCACTGCCATCTTCATCTCTTCTTTAAGTCTCTGGAGAAGCTCGATTATCTGGGCTTGGATGGTAACATCAAGTGCAGTTGTAGGTTCATCTGCAATAACTAAGGAGGGTTTGCAGGCTATTGCCATGGCTATCATAACCCTCTGTCTCATCCCTCCTGACATCTGGTGCGGATACTCCCTTACCCTTATCTCAGGAGATGGTATCCTGACTGCCTTAAAGAGTTCAATAGTCTCAGACATTGCCTCTTTCCTGGAAAGCCCTTTATGAGTTGTAAGGACCTCAGCAACCTGATAACCCACAGTTAGCACTGGATTGAGAGATGTCATCGGCTCCTGGAATATCATCGAGAGCTCTTTTCCCCTCAGCCTCCTCATTGATTCTTTATCAAGGGTTAAAAGATTATGACCTTTAAATATGATATCCCCCTCTGCAAAGGCATTCTGAGGAAGGATTCCCATAATAGATAGTGCTGTCAGGGTCTTCCCGCATCCGCTCTCTCCGACAAGGCCAAAAACCTCACCTTCCTCAATCGTGAAACTGACACCAGAGACAACTTTTATTGAATTTTTCGTTGATCTAAAGGAAATGTCAAGATTCCTTACCTCAAGGAGGGACATGGCAGGTTATTCTCCCTCCTGTTTAAGAAACCATAGATTCACTTCTCTTTCTGTAATCATATTCTTTGAAATCCCCTCAAAATAGCATGGATATTCAGTTGCGTGAAATATAGGAGTTAATATAATATTTGTCAAGATAATAACAGCCTCAATCTAAGAAGCCTCTCTTGCGAATACCTTCATTGAGGATTGTTTTCAATTCAAACCCATAATCTGCATATTCATCTGCTTTCTTTATCAGAAGCCATTCCTTATCTCTCCCTGACATTTTAGCAAGGGCAAAGGTTCCTTTAATTTTTTCCCCATAAAATATCAGGGTGAGCCTTTCCCTTCCGAGGCTTCCATCTGTTATTTCGAATCTCCCTTTATCCCATATTACAACCGTGCCAGCGCCGTACATGCCATTGGGTATTACACCTTCGAAATTTCCATACTCAAGAAGATGATCCTCGACCATTATTGCAAGCCGTTTCTCCTTCGGGTTCATGGAAGGACCTTTTGGAACAGCCCAGGATTTCAACACCCCTTCCATTTCAAGCCGCAGGTCATAATGGAGCCTTTTTGCGTGGTGTTCGTGGATGACAAAGACTGGCATAACTTTTACAGCTTCCTTTTCAAGAGACCGGGTCTCATTGCCTATTAAATTATATTTGCTCCTAAATGATAATGTAAACTTACCTTTCACACCAGTATCAGTGACCCCCGTTAGAAAGCCCTACCATTTTATGGAGGGGATGGAATAGATAAAATCTTAATTCCCTAAAGATAAGGCCGGGTAAAAGCTCCATCCTTTCTAACAGGGTAAATAGTTTACAAAAAAATAAAGAAAAAGTATGATATAGTGAAAAAAAAGAAAGGCCATCACCCCATTTTTTGATGGAGCATGTAAATAATGGGAAAGAATGAAATTGAACATTTAAAAAACATACAGCTATTTTCTTCTTTAACAGATGATGAATTACATCAGATTAAGGATAAACTGTCTCTGAAGCGATATAAAAAGCACGAGGTAATTCTCTTCGAGGAAGACACAACTGAATATATGTATATTATCCTGAATGGGAAGACAAAGGTTATACAGACAACAGAGGATGGGAAAGAGATACTTCTTGCCATGCACCATTCAGGTGAATTTTTTGGAGAGATGTCCCTACTTGATGGCAAAACGTCTCCTGCCACGGTAGTTGCGATGGAAGATTCCTCGGTAGCTATTATTTCCAGACAGGAATTCTATTCACTCATAAGGGCCCAGAAGAGGATACTTGACAACTTATTGTTGATACTGTGTTCCCGGCTCCGTGACTCATGGGAAAAAATTCAGTTACTAAACCTTAAAAATGCATCACAGAGGATCAAAATATTATTTTTGATGCTCTCTGACAAGTACGGTGAGAAGACGGCTGAAGGAGTAACATTAAACATCAAACTTACACACCAGGAAATAGCCGAGATGACTGGGATGACAAGGGAGACTGTAACAAGGATGATCGATAAATGGCAAAAAGACGGAGAGATAATTGTCCTTAAGAATAGATTCATTCACCTGAGCTCACACTTTATTACCGAAGGAATCAAACCAATCTGTTAATTTTTCATCCGGATTTACCTTCTGAATCAGCACATATCAATGAAGTGCCCTGCAAAATAAGAACTTTTAGATTTGCCCGACCTAACTCTTTGGAAGAATTATGCTCGAAAGGATTAAGTTTTAAAAGTCTACAAAATATTCAACCCGTCGTTCGGTTGATCACCCTTCACGATCTGCTTTACCACGGATCTGAACTTTTGATAATCAAGAGGCGTTACCATACAGTAAGAATCCCGGCATCCCTCAAGGAAATTGATCAGAGAGCGGTTCAGATGGTCAGTCAGAACAATGGTGGGAAGACTCATGTTCCTTATCTTCTCAAATAAAGAATTACAAAAGGGATAACTCGTTATTACCAGCCCAAATTCCTTATCCCCTGTTTTCGGCAACAGACTGCCTATGTCTTCCAGTATTTCTGTCTTGTGTCCATCTTCCTGAAGAAGGGCTGAACAGATGCGCGAAAAGCTGCTCTCTTCTATGATCAATACCTTCTTCATTCAACCATTCTTTCTATAAATATGTAAAAAAGGTTCCATTCTTGAAAAAGAAATCATACCCTGAAAAATTAAAAAATGTGCGCAGACCAGATAAATAGGAGACTAATATATTTCCCTCCCCTCTTTAAAGTAAGCAATATTCATACCTGTCAGAATTATAGAAGAAAAGCAAGGAAGAATGAAAGGAATTTTATTAAAAAATTTAATCCTGTAAGGCATTTTTAGATAATACTTTTTATTTGCTTCGACAGAGAGGAACTGCATGATTTCAAGGATATCAATGTTTCATATAGAAACAACTGTAAAGGAATCTGCATCTGTTAGATGCATTTGAAGTGATTCTAATTTAACTTTGCAAGCCCAGCAAGAGATTTATCAGTAAGTCTTTTAACCCATGTAACCTTAGCAATGATACAGAGATCCCCAACAGTGAGGGTTAAGACATCTCCCGTTGCTACAGGTGGCCGACCATGTATCTTTATCCCAACACCCCTCTGAGAGAAATCGATTGTTCCGGCCTCAAAATTCTTACCCTTGTAGGAAAAGACAAAGGGAATTTCCTTTTCGATGCGTGATTCACCCCTCCTGTCAGGGCCGTGCTTGCCGCTGAATATAAAACCACAGATAGGACATGAGTAAAAGGACTCTACATCAGAAGTATATGAACTCTCCTTGCACTTTGGACAAGGAATCCTCAACATGATGTATCTCCTTAATAAAAAAGAATTTATTCTAACAAGCCATTTCCTGTAATTTTAGAGGTGGACCTGGGCTTAAAATAACAGTCTTAAGATGTCTTTGTCAATCAAGAAAAGGTTTGAAGATTTTTAAAACCAAAGTTTACATTTTAATTCTAAAAAAGTGAGGGCTTAATTTTTGAGTAGAAAATAGTTATAATAACAACCGACAATTTTTTGGTAAAGAGGAGACAGTTTTAAGACCATCATGATTTTTAGACCTGTGTAAAGAAGAATTTTATAAAATGGACCCTCAGCTTTTTAAGAAAAAATTTTTAATCCTGGAAGAGGTCTGCCATCTTATAACAGCAACAAATGATGTTAATGCCTTAGCAAATTTTTTACTTGATCGCGCTATCGAATACACAAATGCCGAGAAAGGCTCCTTGATGTTAATCAATGAAAGGGATGAATTATATATCCTGGCTGCAAGGGGCTTCGAAATGCTTTTTATTGAAACCTATAAAATCAAAATGGGCGAGGGAATCGCTGGCGCGGTTGCACAGAATCGCACCCCGGTCCTCGTAGAGGATATAGACAAAGACGAGAGGTTTAAAAGAAAGAAGAGAGACCGTTATAAAACAAAATCTTTTATTTCCTGTCCCCTGATAAGCAGAGACAGGGTGCTCGGTGTTATTAACATTAATGACAAGAAAGATGGCACGCCTTTTACAGAAGATGAGTTTAACCTTTTAGGGGTTATTTCAGATCAGGCAGCTATAGCCATTGAGAATGCCTTTCTCATGAGTCAATTAAAGACAAAGGCTGCTGAGCTTGAAGAAATCAACAGAAAGCTCATAGAAGCTGATGTTGATAAAACAGAATTTATTACCCGTATTTCTCATGAACTCCGTTCTCCGCTCAATGCAATAAAAGGCGCCATATACTACCTGCAGCAGCCAGAAAAGGTAAAAAAAAGCAAACAAAAAGAGTTCCACGATATTATCTTAAAGGAGACACTGGGGCTCACCTCCATTGTTGACAATCTCCTCGATTTTCTCAGACTTGAAAATGAATCAACAGCTATTAAGAAATCCTTGATAAATCTTGAAACCCTACTGAAAGAGGTGTCAGCATCAAAGTGTCTTAATGCGGCACTGACAAAGAAGAACCTGCACTTCAGGACAGAGATTAAAAAAGGCATATATGAGATTGTAGGAGACAAGATAAGGATTGTCCAACTGTTTATCAACCTTATAGAAGGACTATCTCACTACCTTGAGAGTGGTGACACCATAGGGATTACTGTTAAAGAAGATGAATTTATCAAAGTAGACTTAACAATATCCAAAAATGTACCTGAAGGAGATTTATCATTCTTCTTCAATTCAAGATATATCTTCTTCACAGAGCAGTTTGATGACAAGATCAAGCTGTATCTTGCCAGAAGGGTTGCCGAGGCTCATGGATGGGGCTTTGAAGCCGGAAATACTGATAATACCTTTGTTGTTTCTATTATCATTCCAAAGAGCGTGAGAGAGAAATTAGAGGCTGCCGTCAGCATTACAATGGATATGTTCGTAGAGTTTATAACTGAATTACTGGATCTGAATATATGCTCTATTATGCTTGGTGATGAGATTACAGGGGAACTAACAATCAAGAGTGCAAGGGGTTTGAATAATGAAGTTGTGAAACGAACACGGGTTAAGTTTGGCGACCAAATCGCAGGTCTGGTGGCAATAGAGGGTAAACCCCTCCTGATAGAGGATATTGAAAATGCACCCTGGTTTAAGCGAAAGAGCATGGTCCAATACAATACAAAATCTCTTCTTTCTCTTCCTCTAAAGATACAGGACAAGGTAATGGGAGTGCTAAACCTGAATAACAAAAAAACTGCAGAACCCTTTACAAAGAAAGATCTTTACATAGCATCTGCCTTTGGTGAAAGAGTTTCATATTTTCTTGGCAAGTTGTATTCAGGTTCATACAAAGAAGATGACATAAGCCAATTCCTTTCTTCTTTTGACAATCTCCTGGATGCAGTTAAAAGATATCATAAGAAGAAAACTGTTTTTCCGGAACTGGTATTAAAGATTATGGATAAGCTGGGTGTGGAAGAGGAAGAAAAAAAGAAGGCCCTCTATGTCTCAATGATCTACGACCTCGGTCTTGTGCTCATTAATGAAAGCATTCTGAAAAAGAAAACGCTTTCATTATCTGAAATGCAAGCCTTACAGACCCATCCTTATAATACAATCGGGTTACTAAGAGGCTTTGAATTCTCAGAGGACCTCAAGAAGGCAATCCTCCATCATCATGAGAGGTATGATGGCACAGGGTATCCGGGAGGGCTTAAGAAAACGGAAATCCCTCTGATTTCCCGTGTCTTATCCGTAGTCGATTCCTACTGCGCGATGACTGCTGAAAGGTCGTATGGGAAGTATTTCACAAGGGAAGAAGCACTGTCGGAGATTAAAGCGGGCTCAGGTACAATCTATGACCCGGAGGTTGTTAATGCCTTTGAGAAGGTATTCAGAGAGTCTGTTACGTGAAAATATAATACTTCACTCAAAGTTTTATAAAATATTCAATCTGTTGTTCGGTTGATCACTTTTTATATGTATCTTATGGAAACAATTGTTTAGAAATATATGCATCCAAAAGATACATTTTATAAAAGCTGGAACTCCCTGAGTCTTTTGTAGAATGCCTTTCTTGAAATACCAAGTGCCTTGGCAGCTTTTGACTTATTACCTTTACATTCTCTCAGTGCATCCTTTACTGCCTGAATCTCCAGATCTTTCAGGGTCTTCTTAGAAAAGCTTTCTGTCTGATCCTGCAGGGAAAGAAATTCTTCAGGTAACTCTTTTAAGGTAATTATTTTGCCTTTTACAAGGACGACTGCTCTCTCGATGACATTTTTGAGCTGCCTCACATTTCCAGGCCAGTGGTAGCTTTGGAATATTTTCATTACATCATCTGATACTGTAAGTGCTTTCCTTTCCCTTACACAGAATTCCTTTACAAACTCTGCCACGAGGAGTGGGATGTCCATAAACCTTTCTCTGAGAGGTGGCAAATTTAACTGGATAACATTCACTCTGTAAAATAGGTCTTCTCTGAAGGTATGGGACTCGACCATCTTTTTGAGATCGCGATTGGTTGAAGATACTAGGCGAAAATTTACTTTTATCTTTTTGTTGCTCCCGAGCCGTTCTATTTCACTTTCCTGAAGGACGCGGAGCAGTTTTGCCTGAAGTGAAAGCTCAAGTTCGCCAATCTCATCAAAGAAGAGTGTACCGCTGGATGCCTCTTCAATCTTTCCGATTCTCCTTGTAACAGCACCTGTAAAGGCGCCTTTTTCATAACCAAAAAGTTCTGACTCCATGAGCTCTCTTGGAATAGCCGCACAGTTCACTACAGTGAAAGGCTTGTCTTTTCTTGTACTGGAATAATGGAGGGTTCTCGCCACAAGTTCCTTACCGGTTCCTGTTTCACCATAAATTAGAACACTACTTGCCGAATCCTTCACCGCTTCAATAGCGTCAAAAAGCTTGAGCATCGGAGGGGTATTCCCAATAATGCGAATATGGGTTTCCTCTCCAGAAAGTCTCTTCTTAAGGATTTCGAGTTCCCTCTTTAACGATCGCTGCTCTACTGCCTTTGCAATAATGCTCTTGAGCTGTAAATAGTCCGGGGGTTTAATGAAATAGTAGAAGGCACCCCGTGTCATAGCATTGACAGCAGTTTCAACCGTTCCGTAGGCTGTAAGAAATATAACAGGAACATCAGGATAATTTTCGGTAAGATAGTCGAATAATTGCATCCCGTCAGTTCCCGGCATTTTTAAGTCTGTAATAACGACGTCTACATCCTTCTTTGAGATCATCTTTATTGCCTTTTCACCATTTTGTGATTCAATGACATCATAACCTGCATCTGAAAGGATCGCCGATAATACCTTGATGGCATTAGGCTCATCATCTACAAGCAAAATTTTTCCGCTATTCGTATCAGCCATGTTTATTTACAGGAACATACAGCTTTACCACAGTTCCCAACCCTCTTTTACTCTTTACCTCAAGATGACCACCGCAGGAACGGAGTATCTCCCGCGTAATGAATAATCCTAATCCCTTCCCTTTTACTTTAGACGGCGTGACCATATCACCATTCCTGTCTACAGCCATTCCTGGGCCACTATCTGAAATCTCTATTAAAGCAAAATCAGTACCAGAACGAATCTCTGATTGGGTCTTTACCATAAGCCGACCACCTGAGGGCATAGCTTCCATGGAGTTGTTTATGATATTCAGAATTGCATGCCCGAGATGAAACGAGTTTATTGCCACTGGATACGTATACCCATATTCAAAAATAGTCTCAATTTTGCGAGATTGGGCCTGAAGGGATGTTAGGACCTCGACTTTCTTCAAAACTGAATTTATGTCTGTTTCAGATAAACCTTTTTCGGAAATAGGGGGGCTTAGAAACTTAGAGATGAAGTTATCAAGACGCGAAATTTCTTCCTCTATGATCTTTGTAAACTCAATCAGTTTTCCCTCACTGGCGTATTTCTCTCTGAGATACACCACAGCTCCTTTTATTGCATTTAAGGGATTCCTGACACCATGAGCAAAGGTTGCCGCAATTTTGCCAATATCTAATAACCTCTGTGACTGTTTGAGTCTCCTCCAAACTGCACAGCTCGGATATGCACTAATTGCAACATTTGCGCCGTTTACTTTTCCTACTTTATTTTTCAGGGGGGTTATTCGAATAGACGCCTTCCCATCTCCACAGAAACACGTAATATGATTCCCTTTCAAACTCATTGGCCTTCCGGTCTTTAATACCTGCATAACAGCATCTTTACTGTTTTGATTTATTCTCGGAATTATCTTATGGTACAGAATACCTTGAACTTCTGCGGAGGACTTTCCATAAATTACCTCAAGCTCCTTACTCCATGAGTTAATTTTTAACGCTCTATCCACACTAAAAGAGAAACGAACTATGTTTGAAACCCTTGATGACATACTAATTTACCTTTAAGGAATTAATATTTTTATAATTTTTATAATTTATAATGAATATACCTACTAAGTCAATGCGGGTCGATAATACGAGCAAAGAAAATTGAATATCTATTCCTATTAAACTAATCAAATTAATTATACCATGGTGGAATGATTTTTGCTTGTTAATTTTCACGAAACATTTACACTTTTTCTTGAGGTGATATAGAAATGGAAAAAGAGATGAACCTGATAATGGAGGCCTGGAATAGGAGTAGCTCAAAGGAAAGAGAGGGCTTCTTAAGGGAGTTGCATGAGAAGTATGGATTCGAGAGACTTTGTATGGCTCTCTCCCTTGTGACAGATTGTGAATTAAGGAGCAGATTCTCATATAAGGGAACCGGCCTAAGGACTCAACTTTTCTAATAAAAAACTTGGTTGTTGCCAATCTATCCCCCTTTCCGGGTTCAGACCAAAAGCTTGGAACCGCGAGTTAATCTTTCATATAAACACATTTTCAATCTTCAGAAGGGTTTTGTCAATTAAGAAAAGGTTTGATTTTTTTTGAAACTAAAGTTTAAGGGCTTAATTCAACGTTTCATGTGGTACCAATCAGGCCACTCTTTATAAACACAGAGAGCAAGTTGGAGTCTATCTGATACGCCAACCTTTTTAAAAATTCGATTGCAATGTGACTTTACAGTCTGTTCGCTTACATCCAGCTTCTGTGCTATCTCCTTATTTCTGTATCCCTGACAGATAAGAGAGACTATTTCTTTTTCAGAATCCGTAAGGTTTACCTCACCTTTTTTGGAATGACTCTCCGAAGATAGAATATTACTCATTGTTTTGCGGTCTAACCACAGCTCACCTGAAGAAACTGCTTGTATTGCCTTCTTAAGAAGATAAGAATCTGCGCCAGGTGGAAGGATACCAACTACCCCTTTTGAAACGAGACCTGCTATCCGCTTATCTGATACGGAATACAGTGTTTCATCTCCTGTAAGTAGCACTTTTATCTGGGGATCAACTGAAAAATCCTCAGGAAGGTTTCGGAATATATTAAAATCAAGGAGAATAATATCAGGAGCAATCTTTGTTATCTCCTTCAAATCTTTGCTTTCATTGAAGATACCGATAACATTTATCCCCTTCTCTTCCTCGAGAAGCTTCTTAATACCTTCTCCAAAAAGATAGTTATAACACCCTATGGCGACTTTTACTGGCAAAGTTATAATCCATAAACAAAAGTAGACAGGGTTTTATTTTCACTAACAAAACAGAATTTGTCAATCTCAAAGACCCATCTTCCTTAATGCTTCATCAGCTGAATTCCTCGTAGAGGGAATCTCTTCGGGTAAATAAAGCATAACGCCTCCTTTAACAGGCCTAACCACAATCTTTCCTTCTTTAGCTAATCTGTTTGTAATCTCAACGGGGTTTTCATCATCGAAATATTTCCTAAAAGCATTGTTAAATCCAGAATATACAGAATGGATCCCCTTGTATCCCTCTCTTCGTAAACTAATGATTGCCTTCCTTATAAACTCTTCATAACTCAACTTCTCTGACATAGTCTTCCCCCCTTTTTTTCTTCTTTGGGTAAATTTGTTCAGGTTTTATCCCTAAAGACTCCAACCATTCTGTAATTGTGTTTTTCATCGCTTTTGCATTATAGGTATGCCACCTTTTTCTTTCTTTCGGATACTCGAGAAGGACATTTTTGAATTTCCTGAATGCACCTTTTCCATTAAGGGCATTCGAGAGCTCTTCTTTGAGGACAGGATCTCCAATGGTTTCAATAAATTCAGTCATTATATTATATGCCTCAAGGGAATCTCTCTCCGGTATAGGGACATATCTGCTACCCTCATTAAGAAGGACCTCAATCGCCAGTTCCACCTCATCTTCAATCCAGTAAGGAAGGTCAGGCTCTTCAGCAAATTCTATATATTCTATATCATCTTCTATATCATCGAAATCGCCTTCGGAAAGCCTTTCTCTCACTTCACCCAGGAGATCCTCTGAAATGGTAATAACCTCGCCAGTACTGAGGTCGAGGAAATAATCAAAAGAATCCCTTATAATATCTTCCATAGCCTTCTGGATTTCATCAAAATCTATCTTCAGTTTTTTTACCATCAATAATAACTTTCAACCAAAATATTGTAATTTGATGATGCATACTTTTCTCCAATCACATTCTACACAATACTCTCTTGACCATTTATGGATAATTTTTGGAATTTTTTCTCTTAAACTCTTCCAGGTAACTCTTCCATTTACTCTCAATCTTAGCAATCTTAGAGCATTCCTGTCCATTTCTCTTATCTCATCTTCGGCACCTTCATCATAAAGACACATCTCTCCTCTGAGATAAGGGCACTCTTTGCACACGTCATCTGCTCCTGAGCAAATCTCTATTTCCTCTCCGGTTTTAACCTTTCTTAGGAGGTCTTCAAGGTTCTCTAAAAATTCAGAATTATAACCCTCTCCCTTAAAGAAATGGAGACATACCAGATGATGACCTCTAAGTTTAATAATTGGTTTAAGGTTGTATTTCTTCACTGTTTTTCAAAATTCAATTAAAGGATCTCTTATATCCGCATCTTCAAACCCCTTTGCCCTGAATATACAGCTATCACAGCTTCCACAGGGAATGAGTTTGGAGTTTGGAGTTTGGAGTTTGGAGTTTTCTTCTTTGTAACTTTTAACGTTGAACTTTGAACTTTGAACTTTTTGAGGTTGTGGATCATAGCAGCTCCATGTCAGAGAGTAATCAAGTCCGAGCTCAACACCCCTTTTTATGATATCGGACTTTTTCATTGATATGAGAGGCGCATTTATCCTAAACCTTAACCTGCCTTCAACTGAAGCCTTTGTCGCAAGGTTTGCCAACTTCTCAAAGGCTTGAAGGAACTCTGGCCTGCAATCGGGATAACCACTGTAGTCTATGGCATTCGCTCCTATAAAAATATCCTCAGCATCAAGAACCTCTGCCCAGCCAAGGGCAAAGGAAAGAAAGATTGTATTACGGGCAGGGACATAGGTAGCAGGAATATCCGTAATGCGTGAAGCGTAATGCGTTATGTGTGATACATTATTTGACTTATTACGCATAACGGTAAACTCATTACGGTCTTTTGGTACTTTCATTTCTGAGGTGAGGGCTGATCCCCCAATTTCTCGTAGGTCAGATTTTATTATAAGATGGTTTTTTACCCCAAGGGCTAAGGCTACCAGGTGTGCTGAGTCAAGCTCTCTTTTATGCCTTTGGTTATAATCAAAACTCATTGC
>DAITNM010000006.1:0-5858 GCA_036834585.1 Thermodesulfovibrionales bacterium
GGGCAAAGGAAAGAAAGATTGTATTACGGGCAGGGACATAAGTAGCAGGGATGAGGGATGAGAGATGAGAGATGAGAGATGAGTTTTTCCCTTTGCTCGTCACTCGTGACTCGTCACTCGTCACCTGTTTTGGTATTTCCATAGTTGAGGTGAGGGCTGATCCTCCAATTTCTCGGAGGTCAAATTTTATGATGAGATGGTTTTTCACCCCAAGGGTTAAGGCTACCAGGCGTGCTGAGTCAAGCTCTCTTTTATGTCTTTGGTTATAATCAAAACTCATTGCATACAATTCAAAGCCCTCAGATTTTGAGACCGCAAGTGTTGTTGATGAATCAATTCCACCGCTTAGGAGAACAACAGCCTTCCTAACCTTACCCATTTTACCCCTCAGTAAATATCATCCTCTGTACCTTCTTTTCCATCGTCCCCTGTACTCATGACAGTGAATATATATTCACCACGCTTGTAAATGTAGGGCCTTCCCCAAGGATCTAATTTGTTAGATATTACATTTATTGTCTCTGGATATGAATCATGCTCGAATCGATAAGTTTCTATTTTGTACCTCAGATACTCAATCATCTCCGATGCCCTGAATCTATTAAGAGTATCATCTTTATCAAAAAATACCGAGAAGTATAAAACCAGTACTGAAACTGCTATGGCTAAAACTACGGTAACAACGGTAATAATTGACATAAGCGAAAAAGAGATTGCTGTTTTTTTCTTTTCCCTTTGAAGAGTCTCCACAATAGGAATAGCACCCTTTGGCTCTACAGCCCCTTTTTCCATAAGAGAGACGAGGGTCGTCGCTACTTCAAAACCGTCCTTTCCGCTTATATCAATTATGGTGCTGAGGTCATTTTCCCCATCCACGAGCAAAAGAACCTCCATCTCTTCCTCAGAGAGACCAGTCGGGATCTCTGTCTTTTTTACAAATACTGTATCGAGTGTGAGTTTGCCTTCAAGGAGAGACCATTCATCGAGTATTCTCAATCCCTCCATAAGAAGATGCTGTGTGTCAAGAATTATTGGAACCTCCTTATCACCAACAGTATCAAGGGCTATTGCTTGTGGAGTGAATTCATAAGCACCTCTCTCCCAGCCAAATATCTGAACAACTGTCTCAGTAATCTGTCCAGTCAACACATTCTTTATATGTTCTTTATCTACAAATCCTTTTTCCAAGAGAATACTTCCAAGTTTCTTACCCGTTTTGGCCTGTTCTTCAAGGGCTTCTCGCAGATCTCCTTCCTTTATAAAGCCTCTTTTTAGAAGCACCTTTCCAAGTCTGGCATCCTCTTGCCTCCTTCTTGATATCGCCCCTACTATATTTCCATCTACAAAAAAGAGCTTTACCCTGTCTCTTTCCCCCTCAAGGGTAAGCACTCCGCTCTTCCCCTGAAAATGGATTAACTGGAGGATGTCAGCAAGTCCGAAATCTTTCAAAGAACCCTTTAGAGCCATCCTTTTGCAAGCCTCCCTCTTGTCATGATATTAGAGACAAAATATACTATAAACAAAAGTGCTATGGAACCCCAGTTAAGCCAAGTATGAGAAGAATAAGGCACTCCTGCTATAAACATCGAACTTACTACGAATACAAACAGGAAAAATAAAAAGGACCATAAAAACAATAGACCTCTCAATATGTCTCCAGCATATATTTGGGAAAACCCTGGTATTAAAAAGGATAGGATATTCATTATTCTCCTCCTTCTTTTCTGATGCTCATAAACTGTTTGTAGTCTTGTAATCCTTTCACGCGCATCAAGTTCGTGAAGATTTACCAAGGTCTTATAGCATTGTGGACACATATGGCCCCATAGTATTTTTTTCTCACACTTGGTACAGAGGACTGTCCCACACTTTTGACACTTGTAAGCCCTCTGTTTCATACGACTATCCAATATGTAAAAAAGGATTCCGAAGAAAATTGATATAAAAGGCGAAAAGATTAGTGGTATTGCTGATAAGCCAAGGTGCGAGACCTTGATTGTCGTCCCTAAAGCATATCTCCATATATCAGGAATAGAGAGAACTTCATCAATAACAAACCTGTTTGGATTATGGCCAAAAATTGCCTGAAACCTTGAAACAGCATCGCTGTCCAGTCTTTGGGCAGAGAGAAAATATTCCTCCCCTTTTTCCAGATCGAGGGTCACTCTCGATACCTGGCTCAGATTATAATAGGCAGACACAAGGGATTTCATCTGAACCGCCTTTTCATATAACTGTTTTGCCATTTCCATATCATTCTTAGCAAAATAGCAATTTGCGAGATTATTGTAAACCTTCGGGTCAGGCTTTTCAGAGATAAGATTACTGTAGATTGTTATTGCTTTGTCATATCCGCCTTCACGCTTCAGGGCAAGGGCATAAGAGAAGAGAGCAACATCATCTTTTGCGTTTTCCAGAACAGAAAGGGCGTATCTATTGTCTTTCGACTCATTCACCAGTACAACTGCTTTCAGAACATCTGAGGAAGGGAGACTTAAAAACATCGAAGATGTTTTAAGGACTAAAGGTAAAAATAAAAGGAACACAAGGTAAAGATAAACAACTGCCTTATCTCTTGTTTTCATATAAAGGCCAAGTATGATTAAGAGCCCACCTACGAAAAGGAGGGGGCCTGTGAGGGCAGAAATGAGTATCAGCAGAAGAAATACCCTGGTTTTTTGCTCCATTATATCGTGGGAAAGAAGAGACAGGTCTTTGAAAAGCCGTACCAGAACGATAATTATGACAGAGATGACAAAAGAGATGATGAAGCTCATGAATAAGGAACCAGCTGCCATGAAGGACCACCAGAAGTTCTTTGTATAGGCTTCTACTCCTCTGGTCATGTATGCAAAGGCCTGAAATATTCCCTCTGTTGAAAAAGAAAAGCTAACTTTTGATAATTCAAAGTAAACAGCAGGTAATTCAGGTGAATATCTCAATGCAGCAAGAAGCATCTCCTTTGCCTTAGCTGGGTCTGCCCTTGACTTCTCTATGAGAAAATATGAGTAAGCATCTGAATTTTCAAGGCCTTTATCGAGTTGCTCTTCATAGAGGTCACCTCCAGACAAAAGAGCCGGGATAAAAAAGATAAAGAAAAAAAATACGAGAAACCTTTTCATGCGCGTTGCCCTATTTTTCTTTCGGTACCTTTCATGAGTCTCTGAATATTATTCTTATGGCGGATTACAATAAAGACTGTGATTAGAAATGCAACAAATAATTTTTCCTTGCTGTAATCGACGACGTATATGCTGAGTGGTAGCAGCCCAAAGGATACAAGTGCTCCCAGGGAAGAGTATTTTGTACTTAAAACAACCACCAACCATATTATAAATGTAATGAATGCTGCAAAGGGAGAATAAAAAAGAAGTACCCCTAAACTTGTAGCTACGCCTTTACCTCCCTTGAAACCTAAGAAAAGGGAAAAGTTATGTCCGAGAATTGCAGAAAATCCTATAATGCCTTCGTAAAGGGTACCCACTTCAAAATACCTTCCCAGAGCAACTGCTGCAGTACCTTTAAGCATATCACCGAGAAGGGTTAAGGCAGCCGGCCATCTGCCAAGAGACCTCAGGACATTTGTTGCACCAATGTTTCCACTCCCAACCTTCTTGATATCAACTCCTTTCACCTTTGCTATGATTACGCCAACAGGGATTGATCCAGATAGAAAGGCAAAGATTATAAGGAGAGCTATTTTTACCATGAGAACTCTCTTTCTGTCATATCCTTCTCCAGAAAGAGAGAGCATACTGGAGTCCAGAAATAACAGAGAGAGCAAGGGCTATCCAGATCAGGATTAATCCGATATCGTAAAGATCAAAATCATAAAGACCAATATCAAAAACGCTTCCCATGAGAATAAGGCACAGGATAGCAATCATCTGGGTAGTTGTCTTTATCTTACCCCCTGTTTCGGCAGGTATTATGACATTCTTTGAAAGGGCTATTGCTCTGAGCCCTGTTACCAGGAACTCCCTCACAATGATTACAATCGCTATCCATGCAGGTAGCCTTTCCATATCAACCAGCACGATCAGGGCAGAGACTACTAAGAATTTGTCAGCTATGGGATCGAGGATAATCCCCAACTTTGTTATCTCTCCAAAATGTCTCGCAAGATACCCATCAAGGAAGTCTGTTATCGAGGCAATACCAAATATTAAGGCACCAAATATAGGATGATGATAAACAGTGAGTATAAAAATGGGGACAAGGAGAATTCTGCTTAGGGTCAGGATAATCGGGGGATTAAGTCTGAGAGTACCCATCTACAATGCCTTCCCACAAGCCCTTTGCCTTAAGGATGAAGTCGCATACTTCTCTGACAGCTCCCCTCCCTCCTTTGTTTTTCGTTACCATTATTGAAGCATTCTTTGCTTCCCCAGTGGCGTCTGCAACTGAAACTGAAAATCCTGAGACTTTTAAAAGGGGCAGATCAACAATATCATCACCAATAAAAGCAACTTCTTTAGGGTCAAGGGAATATTTTTCGATTAAATGACGATAAGCAACCCTTTTATCATGGCACTTCTGATAGACTTCTGTAATTCCAAGCTCATGGGCTCTCCTTTCTACAACCTTTGAGTATCTCCCAGTAATCATAGCTACCATAATCCCAG
Source organism: Thermodesulfovibrionales bacterium (assembly GCA_036834585.1). Lineage (GTDB taxonomy): Bacteria > Nitrospirota > Thermodesulfovibrionia > Thermodesulfovibrionales > SM23-35 > JACAEY01. The sequence continues at coordinate 4,626 of DAITNM010000006.1, forward strand.
CCCTGATGAGCATCTTTATTCCATGTCCATCACGCACATGAAAAGATTTGAATTCATTCCCTTCATTGTCAAGGATAATACTTCCATCTGTCAGTACACCATCAACATCGACTATGATAAGCTTGATGTGCCTGGCAATCCCCAAAAGTCTTTTCTTTGAAATGGTTTTCATTATCCAGAATTAAACAATACCCTTCCTCAAAATATCGTGGAGGTGAATTATTCCGACTACTCTTCCGTTTTTGTCAGGCACTACCAAGGCTGTTATTGAGTAACTTTCCATTATGGATAATGCCTTTGCCGCAAGTTCTTCCTCAGATACAGTCCTGGGACTTTTTGTCATAACTTCTCCTGCGGTCATTTCAAAGAGCTTTCCACCCCACTTCTCAATCCCCCTTCTTAAATCCCCATCCGTTACCACCCCTACAACCTTACCATTAGTGTCCAGAACAAGGGTGTGGCCGAGTCTCTTAGAAGACATTTCCATCACCGTCTTTGGCATAGGGGTTTCGAGGAAAACCTTCGGGATTGCATCCCCTGTATGCATAAGGTCCTTCACCTTAATAAGTAATTTTTTGCCAATGCTCCCTCCAGGATGGAAAAAGGCAAAGTCCTCCTCCTTCAATCCCCTTTTCATGAGCAGGGCAACAGCCAGGGCATCACCCATTGCCATAGTTGCAGTAGTTGATGCGGTTGGTATAATCCCGAGAGTACATGCCTCTTCTTTTACGGATACATCGAGGGTCACATCTGCTACCTTTGATAGGGTTGACTCTGGGTTTCCCGTCACAGAGATGAGGCGAAGGTTAAACCTTTTCAGAAAGGGTATTAACTCCACAATCTCCTCTGTCTCACCGCTATTTGAGATGGTTATTATCACATCATTGGATGTGACCATACCTAAGTCGCCATGACCAGCCTCTGCAGGGTGTAGGAAGAATGCAGGTGTGCCTGTTGATGCCAGTGTGGCTGCTATCTTTTTGCCCACGAGACCTGATTTGCCCATGCCGGTTACAACCACTCTCCCGCTGCTCTCGTAGATAATCTCAACAGCCTTCTCAAAATTGCTGCCAAGCTTTTCAATCAGAGCATTGATTGCCTCTGCCTCTGTCTTTAAGACCCTTTTTGCTATATCAAGGATATTGTCCATAGAGTCCCTTTGATGGAGGTATTATATCTAATAACCTTTTTCTTTTAAAGCTTTTGAATCACTCAAGTTGTCATTCCTGCCCC
>DAITNM010000006.1:5958-15139 GCA_036834585.1 Thermodesulfovibrionales bacterium
CTCAGGTAACTGCAGAATAAGTTTTTCAGAACAGCTTTTTTGCGTTCATTATGAAGTAGGCAAAGGAGAGGTAGAGGGAAACCCCTATGATAAGAGAGGGAATGAATCCCACCTTCTTGGTTAAGAAAATAATGGAGAATATATATGCCAGCCAGGGGAAAAGCATAATGACTAAACCCTGAGCATATGAAACTACCGCTGCCTGGCCTGATTCAAAGTAAATCGTTAAAAATGTTACCAATGTTATGACCGGTAAATTGGCGATAAAGGCTGCCAGCAATCCCTTTGCCTGACTGGCAAAATAGGTAACAACACTTACAATAACCCCTCCTGCCAAGAAGTAAAGAATATATTTTGTTTCCATTAATTGTTTTTTATTTCACAAGATTAGTTCATTCCCGGGGAAAAACAGCATTATGAATCTGTTTCATTACCCTTAAAAAGTCAGGTACAGCATCTATCGGGATCATATTCGGCCCATCGCACAATGCTTTATCTGGATCAGGGTGGACCTCCATAAATAGCCCGTCCACACCAGCTGCCACTGCTGCCCTTGCAAGGGTCTCTGCAAATTCTTTTTGGCCGCCTGAAGAGCTTCCCAGTCCACCAGGAAGCTGCAGACTATGAGTAACGTCAAAAATTACAGGGTATCCGAAGGCTCGCATTATGGGCAACCCCCTGAAATCAACTACAAGGTTATTGTAACCAAAGGATGCTCCTCTTTCTGTGATAAAGAGATTGCGATTGCCTGTTGATATAAATTTATCAATGATATTTTTAACATCCCAGGGCGCAAGGAACTGTCCCTTTTTGATATTCACTGGTTTGCCGGTATGTGATGCAGACAGAACTAAATCAGTCTGCCTGCACAAAAAAGCAGGTATCTGAAAGGCATCAAGAACCTCAGAGGCGGGTTTGACTTCATCTATAGAATGGACATCAGAGATAACGGGAATACCAAATCTACTTCGTACATCAGAAAAGATCTGTAATCCCTTCTCTAAACCCGGGCCCCTGAATGAAGAAAGAGACGTCCGGTTTGCCTTATCATAGGAACTTTTAAACAATAGAGAGAGACCAACCTGACTGCATATTACCTTTAACCGCTCAGCAGTATAAAATGCAATATCCTCACTTTCGATAACACATGGCCCTGCAATAATGTATAGTGGATTATTGCCTCCAAGCTTTGTGTTCGCTATGCTTATTTCCCGTGTCACAATTTAATTTAAATAAATAATGCAATTATAATGATGCATCAGTTAAATGTCTCTATTCTTTCTTTTCTGCACCGACTTCCAGGTAAGGGAACAAAGATCTTTTTTCTCTGAGAGACGCCTCTATAAATGCCTTGAATAAAGGATGAGGATCTGTGGGCCTTGATTTGAACTCAGGATGAAACTGACACCCGAGAAACCATGGGTGGTCTTCAATCTCTATAATCTCTACCAGTTCCCCGTCAGGGCTCAGGCCGCTGATCTTCATGCCCTGCCTTGTTAATATCTCCCTGTATGCATTATTGAATTCATATCGATGTCTGTGTCTCTCGGATATCTCCTTTGTACCGTATGCCCTAAAGGCACTTGTCCCTTCCTCAAGCACACACGGATAAGCTCCAAGTCTCATAGTACCTCCCTTATGGGAGTCCTCAGAACGCACCTCAATTCCCCCTTTCCTGAAGTCATACCATTGTTCCATAAGATAGATAACAGGGTTTTTTGTGTTTATATCAAATTCTGTACTATTCGCAGAGAGGTCGCAGACATTCCTCGAAAACTCGATGACAGCGCATTGCATCCCAAGGCATATCCCAAAATATGGTATCTTCTTATCACGGGCATAGCGTATAGCCTTTAACTTTCCTTCAATCCCCCTATGCCCAAATCCGCCTGGCACAAGAATCCCGTCAGCTTCAGATAGAAACCTCTCAGGACCCTGAACCTCTATCTCCTCTGAATCTATCCACTGAAGATTTACTCTTGCATCATTTGCAATGCCACCGTGAGTGAGGGCCTCAATAAGGCTCTTGTACGAGTCCTTAAGCCCTGTATACTTTCCGACTATTGCAATAGTTACCTCATTCTTTGGTTCCTTTATCTTCCTTACGATATCTTTCCAGCGAGTCAGGTCTGGTTCATGTAAATCCAGCTTGAGCTTTTTCCCGATAAGTTGGTCAAGTCCTTCATTATGGAATACAATAGGAACTTCGTATATTGTCTCAACATCCATCGCTGCAATGACAGCATCTCCATCAAGGTTGCAGTGAATTGCAATCTTCTTTTTTATGTCTGGCGGAAGCGGTCTGTCAGTTCTACACAGAAGGATGTCAGGCTGAATACCGATCTCTCTGTATTCTTTTACACTATGCTGCGTTGGTTTTGTCTTGAGCTCACCGGCTGACCTTATATAGGGGATAAGGGTAAGATGAACATAAAGTACATTTTCCCTTCCGACATCATATCGGAACTGCCTTATTGCCTCGAGAAAAGGAAGGCTCTCGATATCTCCGATCGTCCCGCCGATCTCAACTATCATAACATCATAATCATTGTTCGCAGACCTTATCGCCCTCTTAATCTCATCAGTAATATGGGGAACTACCTGTACCGTCTCTCCAAGATAATCTCCCTGTCTTTCTTTTGTAATCACATTGTAGTAAATCTTTCCCGTAGTGTAGTTATTTGCCTGTAATGTCCTGAGGGAAGTAAATCTTTCATAATGTCCGAGATCGAGGTCTGTCTCTGCTCCATCATCAGTAACAAAAACCTCGCCGTGCTGAAATGGGCTCAATGTGCCCGGGTCAACGTTAATATAAGGGTCTAATTTCTGCAGAGTAACTTTTAATCCCTTTGCCTCAAGGAGTGCACCTATTGCAGCTGCTGCAATACCTTTTCCAAGGGATGAAACCACACCACCTGTCACAAAGATATATTTAGGCATTTTTCCACCCTTTCTAAGTCTTCAGGGGTATCTACCCCAAAGGTTTCAAAAAAAGTTTCCTTTACTTTTATCATCATTCCATTTTCAAGTGCCCTCAGCTGCTCGAGCCTTTCTCTTTTCTCCAGTTCTGTTGGTTCCATTCCAGAAAGTGCAAGCAGCGCCTCTCGCCTGTAACTATAAATACCAATATGTTTATACCACGAGTGACGAGTGAAGACTTGTAACTCGTTACTCGTTACTAAGTCCTTCAAAGATTTCCACTCATCTCTGTGATATGGAATAGGTAACCGCGAAAAGTAGAGTGCAAAGCCATCTTTACTAAAAACGACTTTCACCACATTAGGATCTACAACTTCTCTTGGATCTGTTATCCTTTTTATCAATGTACCAATTGATGCCCTTTCATCATTCAGGAGCAAAATAACGTCATCTATCATTTGAGGACGTATGAGAGGCTCATCAGCCTGCACGTTGACAACTATTTCATAATCCATTGATGCTGCAACCTCTGCAATCCTGTCCGTGCCTGAAGGGTGCCTCTTGTCCGTCATTACAGCCCTGCCTCCAAAAGAGAGCACTTTCTCCAATATTTCCTCGCTGTCTGTCGCAACGATGACGTCACCTATAAAGTGAGCACCTTTTGAATTCTCATACACATGCTGAATCAAAGTTTTTCCTTTCAGGAGGGATAGAGGCTTTCCCGGAAAACGGGTCGAATCATAACGGGCGGGAATAATGACTACAGAAGTCATAATCTTATTTATAATTATATAATTCTTTACTAATCCTTGACAATACCTTTCTATAATCAGTATAGTTTTATTTAAAAAAAAGGAGAATATGGCTACGAGACACAAGATTCCAGGCTCTTCATGGAGGGCATATGTTGAGAGTGCATTTTTTGCTAATTCTGTCAAAAAGACAACGATGGCTGAACTCTATAAACTGGCAATAAAACAACCAGAAGTAGTTTCAACTTCCGAGCTCATGTATAAGCCTGAACAGTTTGGACTTCCTAAGAATGCTAAAGTTCTCATCTCTAATGATGGCGGAATTGTTGGACGCACGGCAAGGGCAAGGCGGTTGGTCCGGGAAATGGGAAAAGAAAGAGACAAATACCTGTGTTTATTAGGAGAGGCTATTTATAATCTGAACCGGCGCGAGGCATTGTGGCTTGAAGGAATAATCGGGTTACATCCCAACTTTATGGTAAAGGCCCATCTCTTAAGCCCTGTAACAGATGCTAAAAATATGCTCGATTGGGGTTTCAATTTTACCCCGTTGATGAAACCATGGACTGACGCATATGCAAAATCCCGGATATTAGATGAACCTGATATCATTGTATTTGCTGACCCTGAATGGTCTCATCCTGATTTTCCGAACGGACTTGTGATCATCGATGAGATGCAGAATTGTATTGCTATTTTAGGGTTGAGATACTTTGGTGAAAGAAAGAAAGGAACATTGACCCTTGCCTGGACTATCGGAGTTCGCCATAATATGGTTGCCTGCCATGGTGGTATAAAGAAAATTGGTAACAAGCCTCCTGTTGCTGTTTTTGGGCTGTCAGGTTCTGGAAAATCCTCGATTACGAACAGCCATGATCATGCAGGGACATTGAAAGCAGACGAAAAGGTTACTGTTATTCATGATGATGCATTCTTGATAGATTTAGAGAATGACTTTACTGTTGCCCTTGAACCAAGCCTTTTCGATAAGACAGACGCTGTGGAATTTCAGGATCCAATAATAAAGTATTTCTATTCTGCCCAGAATATAGCTGTAACAGAACTTCCTAACGGGAGCAAAAAAATAGTATGTGCAGATATCAGAAATGACAACGGCCGCTGTTTAAAGACGAGAGATATGTTCAACCATGCAGATTTCTGCGAAAGGCCTGGTATGGTAATCTGGCTGCAGAAAGACACGAGTCTTCCCCCTATCTGCAGGGTTAATTCTATAGATCTTGCCGTAGCCATGGGGGCATCCCTGAGCACTATGCGTGCAAAAGGAGTAGAGAATGTAGATTCAAAAGAGCTTGAAAAATTAGTCATCGAACCTTTTGCAAACCCTTTCAGGGTACATCCCCTTCTGGTTGACTGTATGCAGTTTAAAAAATTGTTCAAGCTCGGGACAGAATGTTATATCATGAACACCCATGCCTTTGGCCTATCCGGAAATCTTATCGACATTCCGAAAGAACTTTCCCTTCCCATAGTTACAGAACTGGTGAGGGGAAACATAGAATGGAGAGAATGGAGGGCATTCCAGGGGCTTCTCCTCCCCAAAAACGGGAAAGAGCTTTTTGGCGCTGATTATGACAAAAAATATAAACCAACAAGAGAACCTGCCTATTTAAGGTTCCTGCGCGACAAGATGCAGGATCGAATTAATTATTTATCCAACAAGAGAGACCTTGAACAGGATATGGACAGCATCTTCATCGACCCCCTTGTTGCTGCAAGGACAGTGATTGACCAGATCTTACACCCTATTTAGAAAGGCTAACGCGTTTTGGATTTCCCAAGTATCTTCAGGCAGATAATTATATCAGCATTCCCGATCTTGATAGCCATCACCTTTCATGAGCTTTCACATGGGTTAGTAGCGAATAAATTAGGTGATCCTACTGCGAAGATGATGGGCAGGCTTACTCTAAACCCGATTGCTCATATCGATATATTTGGCACAATACTCATGCCCCTTATGCTCTTAATATTTACGAATGGACAGTTTGTCTTTGGATATGCAAAACCTGTCCCTATCAATCCAATGAACTTCAAAAATCCAAAAAGGGACATGGCAATTTCGGCAGCTGCAGGGCCGGCAACAAACCTTCTTCTGTCTATTATAAGTGTGTTCACCCTTAAATTCATCGTCATCCCCCTTTCACTTCTCTTTCCTGAGATCCTGAGCACAACTTTGATGGAGCCGCTCATCATGATATTGAAATCAAGCGTTATCTACAATGTTATTCTCGCTGCCTTTAATCTGATGCCAATTCCTCCCCTCGATGGTGGCAGGGTCCTGATGGGTTTCCTTCCCTCGAGGCAGGCCATCTCATTTAGCAGGATCGAACCTTTTGGTTTCCTGATCGTCATAATTCTTATTGCAACAGGAGTCGCTAACTATTTTGTAGTGCCTCTTGTAAATCTGTTTTTATGGGTGTTACAGTCATTCTAAGGAGATTTGGACAAAGAGATGAATAAGGAGAGAGTCTTAAGCGGCATGCAGGCAAGTGGTAAGCTCCATCTCGGGAACCTGGTGGGTGCACTGAGCAACTGGGTAAAGCTTCAGGATCAATATGATTGTTTTTACTTTGTTGCAGACTGGCATGCCCTCACCACAGGATATGAAGACCCATCATCGATAAAGGAGTCAACAAAAGATATCCTCATAAATTTTCTGGCAGCAGGCCTTGACCCTGAAAAATGCACGATCTTTTTACAGTCGAGGGTTCTCGAGCATGCAGAACTTCACCTGCTCCTCTCAATGATAACACCCATTGGCTGGCTCGAAAGGGTTCCAACCTACAAGGAAAAGCAGGAGGAGCTCAGGGATAGAGATTTATCCACGTATGGATTCCTCGGATACCCCCTCCTTCAGACTGCTGATATTATCATCTACCGGGCAAAATATGTCCCTGTTGGAATTGACCAGGTCCCTCACCTTGAGATAAGCCGGGAAATTGCAAGGCGTTTTAATCACCTATATAAGGAAATTTTTCCTGAACCAGAGGCATTGCTTACAGAATTTCCAAAATTAGTAGGTGTTGATGGAAGAAAAATGTCCAAGAGTTATGATAACGCAATATTCCTGTCAGACAGTCCAGAAGATGTAGAAAGGAAGATTATGACCATGGTTACTGATCCTGCAAGGGTAAGAAGGACAGACCCGGGAAACCCTGAGCGGTCACCGGTATATCAGCTTCACAAGATCTTCTCCTCAATAGAAGAAGTCGAAGAAGTTGGAGTGGGATGCGCAACAGCTGGCATTGGCTGCATTGATTGTAAAAAAATTCTCTTAAAGAATATCTTCAGGGTTTTGGAGCCAATCTGGAAAAAGCGAAATGAGCTCATCAACAACCCTGATATACTCAGTGATATAGTTAAGAGCGGTTCAGAAAAAGCTAAAAAAACCGTGAGGGAGACAATGCAACTTGTTAGAGAGGCAATGGGTCTCTATTAACCACTATGCTTAAGATACTTTTTACTCTCAAAGATCCACAAAAAGCCATTCTGAATCTTCTCGACGGCCACACAGTCGATATACTTCGCAATGAAGAACCACTGCTACCGATGGTAGAGAAAGGTAACTATAATCTTATTATGCTCGAAGGAGGAATCGATCTCATACCGTCTATTAAGGCAGCTGACCCAAGGGTTGAGGTAATCCTATTTGGTGAAAGACAGGATGTTGCAATTGAAGCAATACGGCAAGGGGCCTCTGCATATTTTCCGTTTACGGTTGAGATCGAGAGACTCGGGGAGGCGATTGAAAATATTGATGATTTATTCAAGTCAAGAAAAGCAAGTGCAGATCTCGATAAGCAGCTTAATGAAAAATATACATTTTTTGCGGAGATTGTGGGTAGAAACCCGAGGATGCTGGATATCTTTGCCTTTATCAAACATGTCGCTCCTCACTATAAAACGGTTACGATAACAGGTGAGACAGGAACTGGCAAGGAAATTATTGCCAGGGTTCTCCATTCCTTAAGCCCAGGTGATGAAAACCCTTTTGTTGCCTGCAACTGCGGAGGACTTGTAGAAACTCTCGTAGAATCAGAACTCTTCGGACACAAAAAAGGAGCCTTTACCGGTGCCATAACAGACAAAACAGGTCTTTTTGAGGCTGCCGGGGAAGGTGCGATATTCTTAGACGAGATAGCAGAACTACCACTTTCGATCCAGCCGCGGCTTCTTAGGGTATTACAGAATGGTGAATTCAGACCTGTCGGCAGTAACCAGACATTAAAGGCAAAATGCAGGGTGATAGCTGCAACAAATAAAGATCTGGCAGAGGAAGTAAAAAATCGAAGATTCAGGGAGGATCTCTTTTACAGGATTACGCCCTTAACAATTTCGCTGCCACCCCTCCGCGATAAAAAGGATGATATCCCCCTTCTCAGCCGTTTCCTTCTCGAGAAGCTCAACAAAAAGATAGGGAAGAATATACTCGGTCTTTCAAGACCGGTCCAGGCAATTCTCCTGTCCTATGACTGGCCTGGCAATGTAAGAGAGCTCGAGAATGTCCTTGAACAGGCATCTATCGTGACTACTGAATCATTCATAAGACTGAGTGACCTTCCACCCAATATGAGAGAAATCCAGGAAAAGAAGAAAACCGAACCCTTGTCACTTGAAGATATTATAAAAGGACATATTGAAGCAGTCCTCACAAAATGTAACGGCAACAAGAGCAGGGCAGCAAAGGTCTTGGGTATAAGCAGGAGGGCACTCTTCCGGAAGGTCGAGAAATATCTTCAATGATCTACAAATTAAGTTCATCTAATCATGTTGAAATTCATACTATACCTTTACTCTCTATGATTTGATATTTTCTCTTCCACCACTTTTCAATCTCAACTGCAAAAAATACCACAGAGGCCAGTCCAAGTGATATCACAAGTTCATCCAAATCGAGAGGCTGCGTCTTAAATACCGGATTAAGAACTGGAATATATATTGTGGCCAATTGAAAAGTAAAGCTCAATAAGACTGCCCCAAGTAATGGTTTGTTCGTGAATAGCCCGATTTTGAACAACGACTCCCTCTCTGACCTTATAGCAAGAGCATTGCCGAGCTGCATAATACAAAGGACTGTAAAGACCATTGTCTGCCAGTGGGAATGTCCTGTCTTTATAGCCCATGCCTGAACAGAGAGAACAAGCCCCGCCATCAATAACCCTACCCATAAAGCAAAAAACCCCAGCCCGTGAGCAAATATGCTTTCCTTTGGATGTCTTGGTGGTCTTTTCATTACATCTCCTTCTGCTGGTTCAACAGAAAGGGCAAGGGCTGGAAGCCCATCAGTCATGAGATTTATCCAAAGTATATGTATTGGCAGAAGCGGTATAGGTAGGCCAATCATTGGTGCAAGGAACAATGTCCATACTTCCCCTGAGTTTGTTGAAAGGAGATATTTTATAAATTTTCTTACGTTGTCATATATCTTTCTACCTTCTTTTACTGCTTTTACAATAGTCGCAAAGTTGTCATCGAGTAATATCATGTGT
>DAITNM010000007.1:0-14892 GCA_036834585.1 Thermodesulfovibrionales bacterium
AAAGACTTCCGCAGGTCCTCCCATCCTCAGTGATGTATGCTTAATCATAGGTTCCATAAATAGCACTTCGCCCTTAAAAAACTTTTCAGAAAATATATCTTTCCATTCTTCTTTCATTGTGAACCTCGTATCAACGCAATTTATTCCCCTGTTCATTGAGTTTTTAACCTGTGCAGTATCTCTTCGCCCACCTTCCATACATCACCTGCCCCGAGGGTCAGGAGCATGTCACCTTTACACATATGAGATATAATATGTCTCATAGCCTTTTCCCTGTCACTCATATATACAGCGTTGCCATGCCCTCTTTTTTTAATCTGCTCAAAAAGGATTCCTGAATTTATGCCCTCTATTGGTTTCTCTCCTGCAGAATAAATGTCCAGAAGTACAAGGGAATCTGCATCCTTGAAAGAAGCGGAAAATTCATCCAACAGGTCTTTTGTCCTCGTATATCTATGGGGCTGAAAAAGGACAAATAACCTTTTTCCCTTCTGGTTCCTGATTTCTGACTTCTGATTACCGTTGTTGAATAGTCCTTCCTTTGTGGCCTTCAGAATTGCCTGTATCTCTGTTGGATGGTGTCCGTAATCATCAAATACCTTTATCCCTTTTGCCTCACCCTTGAACTCAAATCTTCTCTGTATCCCTCCAAAATTTTTTAATGCCTCCTTAATATTTGCCACATCTATCTGGAGTTCTAATGCAACTCCTATAGCAGCCAGACTGTTAAGTACGTTATGATCTCCCAAAAAGGGGAGATCGAAACGACCTACATCCCTTCCTTTATAAACCACTTCAAAGCCTATGGACATAAAACCCTTTTTAATATTTTTTGCATAAATTTCTGATTTACTGCTGAACCCATAGGTTATACATTTTCTGTGTAAAGATGGTAAAAGTGCACGCAGATGCTCATTCTCCATACAGACTATTGATACACCATAAAAAGGAATCTTATTTAAGAAAGATATAAATGCCTCTTTCAGGGAATCCATTGACTTAAAGAAGTCCATGTGTTCCCTGTCTATGTTTGTTGCGACTGCTATAGTTGGAGAGAGTTTCAAAAACGAACCGTCGCTCTCATCAGCCTCTGCAACGAGGAATTCTCCCTGACCGAGTCTCGCATTACTGCCTGTTGCCTTCAGTTTTCCTCCGATGATGACAGTAGGATCAAATCCTGCATGTGCGAGAATGGTAGATATGAGGGATGTTGTTGTCGTCTTCCCATGTGCTCCTGCAACGAGGATGCCGTATTTAAGTCTTGCCAGTTCTGCAAGCATTTCTGCGCGGGGTATAACAGGAATAGACCTTCTCTTTGCCTCAATGACCTCAGGATTCTCTTTAGAAACCGCAGAGGAAATGACAACCACATGGGCATCATCTATGTTTTCTGCATCATGTCCGATGTAGACCTTTATGCCTTGCCCTCTCAATCTCCTTGTTGTTTCCGTGTCCTTTAAATCAGAGCCTGTAACCTCATAGCCGAGGTTGTTAAGTACTTCAGCAATTCCGGACATTCCAATGCCACCGATCCCTACAAAATGTATTACCTTGAAACGTTCAAACACGGTATTCTCCTGGATGTGTATTCTGCTTTCTGTGTTTTGTATTCTTACTCATCACTTATTACTCGTCAGTTGACACTGTTTTTTACAAGGCTCATTGCTATATCAACTACCTTAGCGCATGCCTCGGGTTTACCGAGGGCCCTGCTATTTTTTTGCATCTCTGCCCTTAGTGCTTCATTTTCACAAAGTGCTCTTATGGTACGGGAAAGGGATTCGCCGCTCAGTTCATTATCCCGTATCATCCTTGCTGCACCCATTTCGAGGAGTTTCCTTGCATTCAACTCCTGGTGATGTCCAGTAGCATAGGGATAGGGGATTAAAACAGCCGGTTTTCCGAGAGCAGTCAGTTCTGCAAGGGTAGTTGCCCCTGCCCTTGAGATAACTAAATCAGAGACAGCATATGCCTCACCCATTTCGAATATAAAAGGGGTAACCGTTCCCTTAAAACCAAACTTCCTGTAAGCATCTCTGACATTTCCATAATCTTTTGAGCCTGTCTGATGGAGAAACTGAATCTTGTCTCTCAGGTCATGCATATGGCTGAGAGAATCTACAACTACACTATTTATGCTCCTTGCTCCCAAACTCCCTCCAAAGATGAAGACCGTAAATAAACCCCTTTCAAGAGAGAAGAGTTTATATCCAAATTCACTGCTCCCTCTGAGTACGTGCATCCTGACAGGATTTCCTGTAAGGAAAGTCTTTCCCTTCGGAAAATAAGGTATGCTCTCCTGATAGTTAGTACAAACAGCCTTTACGAACTTTCCAAGAATCCTGTTTGTAAGTCCAGGAACACAATTCTGCTCAAGTATCATGGTTGGTATTGACATGAAAGCTGCAATAAGCATTATTGCTCCAGATGCATATCCACCAACACCTACCATGATATCAGGCTTCACATTCTGAATGATTTTATAAGAATCAAAAGTAGAGACAAACATCTTGGCCATTGCCCTCATCTTTTTCACAGGAGATACCCCTACCATGCCTTCTGCCCTCAGAAACTTTATCGGATACCCTTCCCTCGGTACCACTTTAGCCTCTATGCCATATTCCGTTCCCACAAATATTACCTCTGTCTTTTTATCCCTGCTTTTGAGTTCTTCTGCAATCGCCAGCCCTGGAAAAAGATGTCCTCCTGTACCTCCACCTGCAATTATCACCCTCATCCACTGCTTCCCTGTTTCCCCATTTCTATAATTCTTCTGGCCATTCTCCTTGCAATCAACCTCTGCTTGTTTAACGGATCTTTCTCATTTTCTCCTTTTGATATATTGAGGAGAATTCCTATCGCAGCCATGTTTACAAGGAGAGATGATCCGCCATAACTGATAAAAGGCAACGGTAAACCTTTTGTAGGCACCATGCCTGTAGCAACAGAAAAGTTTATAAGTGCCTGGAGCGAAATCATCAGGGAAAGCCCAACGGCTAAATAATAGATAAATCCGTCCCTTGTCCTATTGGCAATAGAAATACCCCTGATTAATAAAAATAGAAAGAGTATAAGAACAATTGAAACACCTATAAAACCGAACTCCTCCCCTATAATTGAGAAGATAAAATCAGTATGCGACTCAGGGAGGTAAGATAATTTCTGCTTGGAACCACCGATGCCAACACCAGTAAGTCCTCCGCTGCCGAAAGCTATAAAGGACTGCACAAGCTGGAAACCACTGTCTTGGGGGTCTTTCCACGGATCAAGGAAAGATATTATTCTCCTTAGCCGATAAGGTTCCATAACAAGCTTGTACAGTACTGGCAGTGTTAATAAAGAGAGTGAGAAGAGGTATCTGAGTCTCGTCCCTGAAAGAAAAAGCATCGCAAATGTAAGAAAGGCAAGACTCATGGCAGCACCAAAGTCTGGCTGTTTGAGAATAACTCCCTGGAATATGACCATAACAAGAACAGGCTTTATAAAAGACAAAAAGCTATCAGTTCTGAAGTCCGGGGCTGATAAATACTTTGCAAGGAATATGACCATGGAAAGCTTTACAAATTCTGATGGCTGGAAGGTAGAGGGCCAGAGTCTGATCCATCTCTTTGCGCCTCCAGCATGGACACCTATGCCCGGCAGAAAGACAAGTATTAACAGTATAAAGGAGAAAATAAGAAGAGGGATAGCCATCTTCTTGAGATACAATGGTCTCACTTTGCATGCAAGGAACATAAACCCAAGTCCAATGAAAATCGTAAACATATGCCTCTTGAAGTAATAAAATTCAGTAATTCCTTTCTTTTCAAGGTTAGGTGTAATAACAGAGGTTGAACTATATATCATGAGGGCACCTAAGACAACAAGAAAAAAAGTCGTCGGAAGGAGCAGTCTGTCATATGTGTTATGAAGCAACGTGTCACGAGTGACGGGTGAAGAGTTTGGCTCGAAAAAGGTAACTGCTGACAACTTATTTCTCCTTACTCTATTTATCATTTAATTCCGTAACTATTTTTTTAAATTGTCTTCCCCTATCCTCAAAATCAGCAAACATATCAAAACTGGCACAGGCAGGCGAGAGGAGGACAATATCACCTTTCGTTGAGATACTTCGGGATATCTCTACAGCCTCTTGCAGGTTCTTAGCCATCAGTGTTTCTGTAAGGTCTCCGAGTGATCTCTCTATCTTTTCAGTAGCCTCTCCAATAAGAACAATGGCTTTAACTCTTTCTTTTACTAAATCCCTCAAGATGGAGAAGTCTCCTGCTTTATCCCTTCCTCCTGCAATCAAAATAATCGGAACATTAAAACTCTCGAGAGATTTAACTACTGCACCGATGTTAGTCCCCTTAGAGTCATTAAAGTACTTCACACCATCGATCTCTCTCACAAATTCGAGCCTATGTTCAAGACCAGGGAATTCCCTCAGGGAATCCCTTACTGCCTCCAAGGGACTGCCTGCAAGGAGAGCCATGGCCGAAGCGGCCATGGCATTCTCCAGGTTATGAACTCCTTTAATTCTTATTTCTTCACCATTTATGAGTAATGAGTGACGAGTAATGAGTGATGATTCAGGGAAATTACAATAAACTCGCCCTTCTCTACTGTAAATCCCTTCAACCTCCCTTTTCCGGCTGAAGTAAAAGATTCTTGGTTTTTCACTTTTCACTTTTAACTTTTCACTCATAGCTTTTACTGCCTCTGGGTCATCCGCATTGAGTAAAAGAAAATCTCCTTCCACCTGGTTTTCGAATATCCTCGCCTTTGCATCACAATATTCTTCAAGAGAATGGTACCTGTCAAGGTGGTCAGGAGTGATGTTGAGTATCACAGCCCCCTTTGGCCTGAAATCCCTTATCGATTCGAGTTGAAAGCTCGATACTTCAGCAACAACAAAATCAAGTGTCAACTGACGAGTGACAAGTGATGAGTTTGGTTTGGTAACTATTTTATAAATCTCCTCTGTCAAGGCCATCCCTATGTTTCCACCCAAGATTGTCCTGAATCCACTCTTTTTCAACATAAAGTCAATAAGAGCAGTTGTTGTAGATTTTCCATTTGTTCCTGTAACAGCCAAAAATCCCCCCTCGCCCCCCTTTACTAAAGGGGGGAAGGGGGGATTACTGCTGACTTCTGATTTCTGATTTCTGACTATCTGGTATGCAAGCTCGAGCTCACCAATTATGGGAACTCCCTTTTCTTTTGCCTTCAACAAGGTTACGATATCGAGAGGAACTCCGGGGCTAATTATCACCATGTCAGCTGACACAAAAACACCTTCCGGATGCCCTTCCAGGGCAAGCCTGACAGGATGGTTGATCCTTTCTATAAAACTTTTAAGTTCCACTTCTGTTTTTCTATCTGTTACAGTCACATCTGCACAAAGCTCAGAGAGCAGATTTGCAGCTCCTACTCCGCTCCTGCCAAGCCCTACAACAGTCACTTTTTTACCCTTTATTTCCATTTTCTTTTTTCTCTGCAACCCTAAAATTCTTTGCCTTTTTGTTTTTACCTTCTGCAAGTGTCTTTGGCTTTCCCTTTTTCTTTGTGAATGTTTTCTTTCTTTTTGACTTTTTACTCTTCGCTTTTAACTTTTCACTTTTTTCATAGGATGCATTCTTCACATTAAGAAAGTCATAATCTGCCCTTGTAAAAAAGATAACAGCCTCTTCCTTATTTGCCATAATCTGAAATCCCTTGCCAATCAGTCCTTCTGTCTCCCTCCAGAGACTTGCCCTACTCGGACTCCCAAGAAGGGCAACGACAACGGTCTCTTTCTCCCGCTCTGCAGCACAAACGAAACAGTGCCTTGCCTTGCGGGTATATCCGGTCTTCCCACCTATCAAGTCTTCTTCAGACCATAAAAGCTTGTTAGTATTTTTCAAAAATAATTCATCTCCTCCCTCAGTTGAAATTCCTGCCACACGAGTTCCTATTATCTCCTTCAGCTTGGGACATTTAAGGGCATACTTCATGATTCTTGCTAAATCGAAAGCGGTAGTATATTGGCCTGGTCCAGGAAGTCCATGGGGGTTTATGAATCTTGTATCACTTAATCCTAAAGCATCCGCCTTTTTGTTCATGAGATTGACAAACTGCCCCTCAGAACCGGACACTGCTTCTGCAAGAGCAACAGCAGCATCATTTGCAGACTCCAGAAGTGCAGCATAAAGTAGTGTCTCAATAGTTACCTCATCACCTGCTTTAAAACCCGCCTTCAAAGGAGAAACACGCGTAACGTTTCTGCTTATCCTTGTAATTTCCGAAAGGTCTGCCTTCTCCATAACTAATATTGCTGTCATAAGTTTTGTTGTACTTGCCGGAGGTAGTCTGAGATTTGGATTTTTTGCATACAGTATTCTTCCTGTTGATGCATCCATAACAACAGCAGAACGAGCATTTATCTCATCAGCAAGGGAAGTTGAGAGTGAAAAGTTAAGAGTTAAAAGTGAAAAGACAAAAAGTGATAAAAAAATCTTTGTATTAACTTTGAACTTTGAACTTTGAACTTTGAACTCTTTTTTCATAATCATCTCACCTTTAATGTTGCGAGGCTTAATAAAGCAAGCATTATCCCGATTATCCAGAACCTCACTATCACCTTTGGTTCCGGCCATCCCTTCAACTCAAAGTGATGATGGATGGGTGCCATCTTGAATATCCTTTTACCAGTTAGCCTGAAGGAAAAGACCTGGAGTATGACCGAGATAGTCTCTATAACAAAGATTCCACCCACCAAGGCAAGGACTATTTCGTGTTTTGTTATTACAGCAATCGTACCAAGGGAGCCACCGAGTCCGAGAGAGCCCACATCACCCATAAAAACATCTGCAGGATAAGAGTTATACCATAGGAAACCAAGGGAGGCACCAAGCATGGCACCACAAAAAACAGTCAGCTCTCCAGTACGGGGGAGATAGAGAACCTGAAGGTACTGGGCCAATCCTTTATGTCCTGAAATGTAAACAAGGGCACCTGTAGCAAGGGCTGCAACAGCGACAAGACCTATTGCAAGCCCGTCAATACCGTCTGTAAGATTAACTGCATTCGAAGAGCCAACTATCACAATTAACGAGAAAGGTATGTAAAACCATCCGAGGTCAAAGAGCCATTTCTTAAAAAAGGGAATACTTAAGACATCAGCATATGGGTCTTTCGGGTTCATATACAGAAAGATTCCAATCAAAAGTGCAAGGGCTATCTGGCCTCCGAACTTGTAAAGGGCCCTGAGACCCTTGTGATTTTTTCTTATGACCTTAAGATAGTCGTCAAGGAAACCGATAAATCCAAAACCTGCAAGGGAAATAACCATAACCCATATATATATATTCTTAAGGTCTCCCCATAGAAAGATTGAAAGAAGTATGCAGACAATGATAAGTATCCCGCCCATTGTCGGAGTACCTGCCTTGTTCATATGTGTTTTCGGTCCATCATCCCTTATCTGCTGGGTCATACTTAATCTCTTCAGTCTCCCAATAATCCATGGCCCGAACATAAGGGAAAAAAACATTGCTGTGAGTATGGCAAGAGAGGTTCTGAACGTGATATACCTGAAGACATTCATGGGCGAGAACCATTCATGCAAATTGTATAAAAGGCTATAGAGCATATTATATCTCCAGAATCCTTTCCATGCTCATTCCCCTTGAACCCTTAATCAGAACTGTATCTCCCTCCCTGCAGATATCCTTGAGAATTTTCCTTGCCTCGAGGGAATTCTGCAATTTATGGACATCCCTTTTGAACTCTGTTGCCGCAGAAGACATCAGAGGTCCTACCGCTATTAATACATCAACAGGCAGGTCTGACATCCACATGATAAGTCTCCTGTGGGCCTCTTTCTCATATGAGCCGAGCTCCAGCATATCTCCCAGAACAGCGATAGTCCTTCCCGTTTTGAGCCTTACAAGCTCTTTTATGGCTTCTTCCATTGAACCAGGATTTGCATTATATACATCGCTTATGATCCTCATGCCCTTCATTTCCTTCATCTCAAATCTCATAGGTACTCCGATAAAAGACTCTAAAGCATGCTTTATTTTTTCTATGTCTACATGAAAGAGATAACCAACAGAGGCAGCTGCAAGGAGATTGTATATATTAAATCTTCCGGATATCTTGGGACGGACCTCAATAGTTTTGTCTCCCAGATGTAAAATAAAGACAGAACCCTTTTCATCAAGTCCAATATCTGTTGCATAGATCTCAGCTTCATTATTTATCCCGTATCTGACCACCTTTCCTTTGAAACCTAATAACTGAATTCCATCCATCAAAAAAGAATCATCAGCATTTACAATAGCCACACTGATATCATCGAGGATTTCAAGTTTCGTCCTTCTCAGGGTCCCCATATCTTTGAAACCCTCAAGGTGGGACGGGCTGACGTTAGTTAAAAGACCATAATTTGGCATTGCTATCTCGCATAACTTCTTTATTTCACCTGGACCGCTGGCACCCATTTCAAGCACTGCAATCTCATCTTCCTCTCGGATTCTTGTTAAGGTCAGGGGAAGTCCGATATGGTTATTCAGATTACCTGAGTTTTTCAGTACTTTGTATTTTGAGCTCAAGATTGATGCCACAAGTTCTTTTGTGGTTGTCTTGCCATTTGATCCTGTTATGCCGATAACAGGAATATCTTTCTTTAAACGCATATACCTCGCTAATTCCTGAAGGGCCTTAAGCGTATCCTCCACAGAGATAATGGTCTTCCCTTCTATTGCTGCTGCCGGTGAATGATTCACAATAGCACCGTTGCCTTTTCTCAATGCCGCATGAAGAAAATCATGTCCGTTAAATTTACTGCCTCTTAATGCAATAAATAACTCACCGTCCTGTATTGTCCTTGAATCTATCGATACACCAGCAAAGACAATAGAATTACCAGATAAAATCTTTCCTCCTGTTGCTGCTAATATGTCTTCGACTTTTAAACCCCCCTTGATTTCCTTTCCAGACATTTCAAACCCTTACTCCCATTTTTAATTTGTAATTTATTCTTTAGTGCCTCTTCAAGAATTTCTTTGTCGTTGAATTTATACCTTACACCTTTTATTTCCTGGTAATCTTCATGTCCTTTACCTGCTACAAGGACAATATCTCTACCTCCTGCCATATCTACTGCCTTCCTTATTGCTTCCCTTCTGTCAGGTTCTTTGATATAGTTTCGCTTTACTACTCCGTATTCTATTTCACGAATGATCTCAGATGGCTCTTCATATCTCGGATTATCGGAAGTTATGATAACAAGATCGCTGAGCCTTGTTGCCACTGCACCCATTACGGGTCTCTTACCGCGATCTCTGTCTCCCCCGCATCCAAAAACAGTAATTACCCGAGGCAGTGCGTAATGACTGTTTCGTGATGAGTTTTTTACAAGCTCTTTTGCTGTATATATCAGCCTTTCAAGGGCATCCTCCGTATGAGCGTAGTCAACAATGCAGAGGAAATTCTGGCCAAGGTCGACCTTTTCAAACCTTCCCTTGACAACTCCTGCCTTTTCTATGCCTCTAATTATTGTCTGCCACGGAACTCCCAAAGAGATTGAAGCTCCTGCAGCTGATAGAATATTATAAACATTTGGATAACCCATAAGATGTGATGAGACATCATAATTTCTGCCATGGAAAGAAATCTTAAACCTTAACCCATCGAGGGAGTTCTTGACTTCCCTTGCTATAATGTCTGCTCCCTCCTTAAGGCCATATGTCAAAACCGGTATCCCCGTATCCTGTCCGACTGAAGCAGATCTGAGTTCTGAAACCAATCTCTTCCCGTATGGATCATCAAGATTTATTACACATGTTCCTTCCCTGTCGATAAGTTCCCTGAATAACCTCTCCTTTGCCCTGAAATAATCTTCCATGGTCTTATGAAAATCCAGATGGTCTCTTGTGAGGTTTGTAAAAATGGCAACCTTAAAGACTGCCTGGTCAACCCTGTTTTGGACGAGGGCATGGGAAGAAACTTCTGCAACAACATGGGTACAGCCTGAGGAGAGCATATCTCTTAAAAGACCATGGAATTCTAAGGATTCTGGCGTTGTATACAGAGCTGGAAAGGTTTTATCTTTTATCATATATTGTATTGTACCGATGAGACCAACTTCTTTCTGCCATGACTCAAGAATGGATTTGAGGATATATGTTGTTGTCGTCTTTCCATTTGTGCCAGTTATTCCAATCAGGGTAAGACGTTTCGATGGTGCACCGTAGAAATTATGAGCTATGCATGCAAGAGAACTTCTGCTGTCTTTAACCTTAATATATAAAGGACCCCCGTTTTTCCTTTCTCTAACATCTCTCTCATACACGACTGCTACTGCACCTTTTTTAATCGCCTCAGTGATAAAATCATGTCCATCATATTTTTCACCCTTTATCGCAACGAATAGATAACCCTCTTTCACTTTCCGTGAATCATAAGCAATGCCTGAGATATCTATATCCATATTCTTATTGCTTGATTCCAAATTCGAAACTTCCTTTAAGAGTTCCCTCAGTTTCATCTCGATACCACTAAGAGGGTTTCATAAGGATTGTCTTCCCTCGGTATATCGAGATATGAAAGTGATTTGTCAGCAATATCCCTGAAAACAGGCGCTGCCACCACTCCGCCATAAATCTGTCCCTTGGGTTCATATACAATAACAATAAGTGCAAACCTCGGGTTATCTGCAGGGACAAACCCGACAAAAGAACTAACGTATTTTTGCTTCGAGTACCTTTTTGTTATCGGATCTATAATCTGGGCTGTACCTGTCTTGCCTGCAACTTCATTCCCCTTAACAGATGCACTCCCGCCAGTTCCTCCCTCCCATACGACACCCTTGAGAATCTGTCTAAATGTCTTAGCTGTCTTTTGAGAAATCACTCGATTCTTTTCCTTGTCAGCAAAAGAAAAAAGCATCTGTCCTTCAGAAGAGATTATTTCTGACACAACATGAGGCCTTACCAGGAATCCTCCATTCGCAATTGCTGAATAAGCCCTTAAAATCTGAAGTGGTGTTACTGCAACCTCCTGGCCGATTGTTATAGCACCAATTGATGTAGCCGACCACCTCTCAGGTGGATGTATCCACCCAGAGACTTCACCCGGCAAATCGATCCGGGTTTTTTCACCAACGCCTAAAAGTCTTGCGTACTTATATATCTTCTCCTTCCCGAGTTTCATGCCGATCATAATAGAACCCACATTGGAAGACTTCTGTATGACCTCTTTAAATGTCAGAACCCCGTGCTTGTGCACATCACGAATAATTTTGCCTCCGACTTCAATACCTCCCTGACTGACATCATAGAGAGTGTCAGGTCCTGTAATCTTCTCTTCAAGTGCCGCTACACCGACAACAATCTTAAAAGTAGACCCCGGCTCATATAAATCAGTAATAGACCGATTCTTCTTTTCGAAATCCCTGTAGTTCCCAGCGTCGTTCGGATCATGGGAAGGTCTGTTAGCAAGGGCAAGGATTTCACCGGTAAAAGGATCCATCATGATAACCGATGCTGCAGAAGCCTTCCATTTCAACATTGCCTTTTCAATCTCCTTTTCAACAATCCCCTGAAGACCTTCATCGATGGTTAGCACGATATTATTTCCCTTTACCTCTTTATCAATACCTGGCGAGAGTGTCCTGCCACCTGCATCCCTACCAAAAAATATCTTTCCGCCCCTTGCTTTCAGATATCTGTCATATTGGAGTTCAATCCCTTCGAGCGCCTGGTTGTCAACTCCAACAAAACCCAGTATGTGAGAGGCAAGTCTTCCCTTAGGATATATCCTTTTTGCTTCATTCATAAAACCGATTCCCTTGATATTAAGTTCTCTTATTCTCTCTGCTACTGAAGGCTCAAGCTTTCTTTCAACCCATGCAAATTTACCCGACGCTGGTATCTTAGTAAAAATTACCTCAGGTTCCTTTCCCATGGCAGAGGCAAGTTTCTTTATATTTTTATCATCTCTATTAATGACCTCAGGTTCGCAGTAGAGAGATTCCAATTCGAGATTCAAAGCAAGCTCCCTTCCCTGTCTGTCAAATATTGCTCCTCTTCTTGCCTGGATGTCTTCGGCCTTTATATGCTGCTGTTTAGCCTTAGCTGAAAGTAGTTTGTGGTTAAGTATCATCAAGTCAATAAGACGTAAGAATACCGCGAAAAAACTAAAAATAATTATTGTATTTAATATAATCCATCTCTTTTTATTCAAAACTTTTCACCTCGGCAGTCATGGTCCTCCAACCTGCCTTCTCTCCAGAGAAGCCTTATAAGGGAGAGAGCCTTTTTGTCTCTTTACATGGATCACCTTAACTCTATCAGGGAAAACAAAGCCATAATCTCCACCCAGGGATGACTCAACACTCTCAAAAGACTGAAGACCAGCCTTTTCAGCAAACAGCACCTTCCTCTCTTTAAGACACTCAGCCTTTTTCTTTTCAAGGTCACTGATGTTATATTCCAACGTAACAACATTCGCCTTGAGCCACACAAGTCCGAACAGAGCAAACAATAAAAGGACAATGCATAAAGGTTTAAGCATTAAGGACATTATATTTCCACTTCTGCTTATGCGTATCATATCCTCTCGGCTCCTCTGAGTTTCGCACTCCTTGAAGAAGGATTTAGCCTGAGCTCCTCAGGGCTTGGCATTACAGGTTTTTTTGTAATCACTTTCAGTAATCCCTTTTTTGAACTATCTGCCAAGAAATGTTTCACTACCCTGTCTTCAAGTGAGTGATAGGAGATAATGCACAACCTTCCAGCTTTTTTGAGAAGCCTTAAGGAAGAATCGAGCCCGGCCCTGAGCTCATCAATCTCCCTATTCACTTCTATCCTCAATGCCTGGAATATCCTTGTTGCAGGATGAATTCTTCCTCTTCCTCCATATATTTTTTGCACAATCTGAGCCAGTTCATAACAGGTATCAATTGTTTTTTTGCCCCTCCACCTGACTATTGACTTCGCTATCTTTTTTGAAAAGCGTTCTTCACCAAATTCCATGAACACCCTTTCAAGTTCATTTTCAGGATATTTGTTTACAACATCCCATGCAGAGAATTTCTGATCTTGATCCATCCTCATATCCAAACGTCTATCAGAGGTAAAACTAAATCCCCTTTCCGGGTTCTTGAGTTGTAACAGGGAGACACCGAGGTCAAAAAGAACACCGTCAACCTCAAAGATCCCATACTCAGAGAGAAGACTTTCCATATCTGAAAAATTTCCCTTTTTAAGGATTACCCTTTTGTCTGACAGCCTCTTTTGTGCAACTTTCAAGGCCTCATTATCCCTATCAATGCCAATCAGCTTCCCCTCAGAACTAATAAATTTCAATACCTCTTCTGAATGTCCCCCGGTTCCAACTGTCGCATCTACATATATCCCACCTGGCCTCGGATTAAGAGCTTCCATTGCCTCTCTCAACATCACCGGGATATGAAAAATTTCTACACTAAATTTTCTACTCCAAATTGAAGAATGCAAATTTTAAAATGGAAAATGAAAACCTTTATGTAATTCTCTCTCCTATAGACCATGGGCCGTTAGTCCCGCTTCAATAGTATGCTTGTCTACTTTTGAAGGGTCAGATAGGTTATCCCACTCTTCCCTATCCCAGATTTCTATGCTTTCCAACTGGCCGACAATAACCACATTTGTATTTATCCGTGCATCTTCTCTGAGGGCTGCTGGTATCAAAACCCTACCCTGCTTATCTATTTCTATCTCAATGGCAGAGGCAATGACCCTCCTCCTAAAATATTTAATAGCTTTATCAGATTTTGGCTTTGTCCGAACAACTTCTTGAAGCTTGTTCCACTCCTCCAATGGATATATAGAAATACACCTTTCAAAAGGATCATTTGTAATATAGAGTTTCGTGCTATAATTACTCGAAATGATTTCCCGAAAAGGAGCAGGAATAATGACTCTGCCTTTTGGATCAACCGAATAATAGTATTTTCCAGAGAAGGAAGGCACTTCGTTTCCCTCCACTTTCTACCACTTTTTACCACAAAATATAGTGAAGAAAGAAAATAATGTCAAGATAAAAATGTGGGTTCCCAATATCCTGTATGTTAGGGATAGATAAATACTATATATTGGGAACTCTTTGTTAAGGCTAAAAAATGAGAGTATTCTATAGATTCATTTTTTAGATATTGAGCAGATAAACATGCAAATTGTTTTTATAAGTCATATAAAGGGAGAAGATGAATTAGATAGAAAATGGAAATCATCCTATACTTTTTAATACAAATAGATGAATTTAATAAATAAAGACTTTCTATTCCCTTAATCTATCAATCTTTTGAATGAACATTTACGTTCAACATAGACTGGCACAAACTTTTCTGTGAGAGAATTAAATTTTTGGCTTGACAAAAGGATTCCTTCTTGATACTTTAGTTTCAGCTTTTTTTAAAACAACTTTGTATATGAAAGGGGGGAATAGTCAATGACAAAGGCGGAACTTATCGACAAGATCGCATCAGGCGCAGGATTAAGTAAGGTAGACGCGGGAAAGGCGTTAGACACTACCTTAAATTCCATAAGGGGTGCCCTAAAAAAAGGTCAAAAGGTCACTCTTGTTGGGTTTGGTACTTTTTCGGTCATAAAAAGGAAATCCAGAAAAGGCCGTAACCCAAGAACAGGCGATGTTATCACAATCCCTGCTGCAAAAGTACCGAAGTTTACATCTGGCAAGGCATTAAAAGACGCAGTAAGATGATCTGGATATAATTATTGAAATTTTTTAAAAAAGAAAAGGGGTGACTGAAATACCCCTTTTCTTTTTACCTTTTTTTGCTATCCTTAGCTTGCTAACTTACATGAGCAAAAAAGAAAGGAGGAGTTATGCTTGCTGAAGTCAGTATTATCCCAATAGGCATTG
>DAITNM010000008.1:0-14233 GCA_036834585.1 Thermodesulfovibrionales bacterium
GGTTATGATTCCCACAGGCTTGTTGAGGGCAGGAGGCTTATCATCGGCGGTGTCCACATTCCTTTTGAAAAAGGCCTCCTCGGCCACTCAGATGCTGATGTCTTATGCCATGCAATAATCGATTCCATTCTTGGTGCCCTCGGGCTTGGCGATATAGGAAAACACTTCCCGGATACAGACCCGAGATGGAAAGATGCATCGAGTACAGAAATGCTGAAACAGGTTGTAGGACTTATGCGTTTGGCTGGGTTTGAACTCCTATGGTTAGATACTACCATCATTGCAGAAGAACCCAGGATCAACCCTTATATAGAATCCATGAAGGATGAGATTTTGAAATCCGGAGTCCTTTCAGGACTAATCAATATTAAGGCCAAAACAAATGAAGGAATGGGATTCATTGGCAAGGGTGAGGGCATAGCTGCTTTTGCAGTGTGCATACTGAGACACTCTGCCTGATAGAACTTTATTACGAGAAACATTCAGCAACAAAATCATTGACATTTACTCTAATTTGGCATATTTTATCTTGGTAATGTCTAGGAAAATAGAACATGCAAAACCTTCAATAGAGCTTATAAAGAAAAATCTAAAAATCCTGAGTTTGACAGTTCTTCTTATCGTTTTTTCTCTCCTCTTTCTGATTGTGAAATCTCTGTATGCGATTCTTGGCTATTTACCCGTCCACTCTGTAGTAATCATTCTTGCAACTGTTGCTGCACTTGTGGTCGCAGATCTCTATCTGGCTGGCTCAATCTCAAAAAAAGCCATAAAAAAGATAGAGGAATACAGTGATAAATTGAACAACTTATTATTCACCACAAGGGATATTCGTGAAATAGTTTACGGAGATGTGCTGCTCGACAAAATCATAGAAAGCTCATTAAAGATTACAGATGCAGAAGCAGGTTCAATACTACTTATAGAAGGTAATAGTTTTGTATTTAAAACAGTAAAGGGCATCGAGAGTGAAAAACTGCCAAGTTTTTCTATACCAAAATCCAGCGGCATTGCTGGATGGGTTTTAGAAAATGGCAAAGCTGCCAGAGTGAATGATGCGTATAGAGATAGCAGGTTTGATCCTTCAGTGGATAATTTAACAGGCTATAAAACAAAGTCAGTTCTGTGCGTTCCTCTAAAATTAAGCACAGGAATAATAGGAGTATTGGAACTTCTCAATAAAAGGAAAGGTGCTTTCAGTTATGAGGATGAAGATTTAATATCATATTTTGCCGATCAGGCTGCTATATCCATAGCCAGGGCCCAGTTCTATGAGGACCAGAAAAACTTTGAGATTCACCTTACTGACATACTGCTTTTTGCTATAGAGAACCTTACCCCTGGGAAACATGGACATTCAATGAGGGTCGCAAAATATTGCCATATGATAGCTAAAGCAATAAACATGCCTGAGGATGAAAAAAGGAGATTACACCGTGCCTCTCTGTTCCACGATATTGGATTTATAAAAATGAAGGATGTCTCATCCAAAGATGATTATAAGGCACACTGTCAGATTGCCTATGAAATGCTCCATCCGATAAATTTTTATGCTGATATCGCCCCAATTATTTTGCATCACCATGAACGATATGATGGCAAGGGATATCCATCAGGACTGCAAGGAGAAAATATACCACTGGAGTCGAGAATAATTGCCATTGCAGAAGCATTTGATACCATGGTAAGCAGCGATTCATATAGATATACTGAAGGGATGGTCAATGTCGAAGAAATACCATTTACCGACAGATTTCACAGCGCAATCGAAGAACTCAAAATCAACGCAGGCACTCAATTTGACTCTAAACTCATAGAGATATTTGTGAGCACTATTGATGAGTTATCCTTAGAAGGGGCTTGATAGTATATCTGAAAGCCTCGCAAATTCTTCAATTCCCAATGTCTCCGGTCTCCTTTCAGGATCTATCCCTGCCTGTATAAGCCTATCTCTTATATCTTCCCTCAGACTTTTAAGAGAGTTGGAGAGCATCTTTCTCCTCTGAGAGAAAGATGTTTTTATGACCTTGAAGAAAAGTTCCTCATCTTTTACAGAGACAGAAGGTCTTTCAAGAATTTTGATATGCAAAACAGCTGAGTCAACTCTCGGCATTGGCCTGAAAGCACGTTTTGATATTATAAATTTAAGCCTGGGTTCTGCATAATATTGAACCATTAATGAAAGAACACCATAATCTCTTCCTCCAGGAGCTGCCGCTATTCTCTCAGCAACCTCTTTCTGAACAGTAAACGTCATGGATCTGAGATTCTTCCTCACTTTAAGAAGCCTGAAGATAATAGGAGTTGTAATATAGTAAGGTATATTTGCAACAACCTTGAACTCTGGAAGGCTTTCATATGGATATTTGAGGGCATCTCCATGAATGAACTCCATATTTTTATAATCTGCAAGTTCGGTCTTCAATTCTTCGAAAAGCATTTTATCAAGTTCAATAGCAATAACCTTCCTGACTCTCTCTGCAAGCATCCTTGTGAGCCTGCCCGGACCCGGGCCTATCTCCACAACAACGTCTTCCCTGTTCAACTGCGCCACTTGAATAATCCTTTTGAGGATTGAAGGATCATAGAGAAAATTCTGTCCTAAGTATCTCTTTGCCATTTGTTTCAAGCTGTCAAGCTTGCAAGCCTGCAAGCTAATCAGATATTTGGTCCTCCCCCTTTTACAGTTTTAAGGATGATCATGCCAACAAGGAAAAAAACAGCCACAGAGAGAATCGCAGGCCTCTGACTTCCAAAAGAGGAAGATATCAGGCCAAAGATGAGGGGCCCGACTATGGCTGATGATTTCCCTACTAAGGAATAGATACCGAAATATTCTGCCTCTCTTGCTTCAGGGATAAACTGGGTGTACATGGCTCGTGTAGCTGCCTGAATAGTACCAAGACCAAGTCCTGCAAATGATGCCAGGGCACAGAATTGGGTCTTTGTCTGTACAAAAAAAGCAACAGTTGCAACAAAAGTCCACATAACAAGTGAGAGCATAACAACCCTTTTGGGTCCCCAATAATCTATAGATTTCGCCATTACAAAGGCTCCAAGAAGGGCTGTAGTCTGGACAATTAGATAAAGGACGATCAATTCCTGTGGTCTGAATCCAAGGGTAGTAGCAGCAAAAATGCTGGAAAATACAATCACAGTATTAACACCGTCTTCATATATGAGGTAGGAAATCAAGAATTTTTTTAGCTCCCTTTTCCCCCATATTTCTTTCAGGGTTTTTATGGTAAATCTAAGACCTTTGACCCCTGCATCGGCTATGGATAATTCACCCTTTGTATCTCCGGGCAGAAAAAGAAATGCAGGAACTGAGCAAAGGGCAAAAAAAACAGAGACCATAAGCCATGTTGCCTCAAACTGATTATTCCTTATTAAAGGGATTGCTAACAGGAGCGAGATTATGGAACCAGCATAACCGACACCGAATCCCCACGCTGAAACCCTGCCCTGATACTGCCGGGGGGCAATTCTCGGGAGAAAAGAATTATAAAAAACGAGTCCTCCTTCCATACCTATATTCGCAATAGTTGCTAGGATGAATCCCTCAATGACCATCCCCTTATCGAGAACTGAAAAGACTGTAATTGCAGCTATACACAATGAAGTATAAACAAAGAGAAACCTCTTTCTGGTTCCACCATAATCTGCTATACCACCGAGAAAGGGAGAACTTATAGCTACAGTTGCCATACTGAATGATATAACCCTACCCCACCAGAGATCACCAAGCCCTTTCTCATTTCCGACAATGACATTTGCATAATAAACAGGAAATATGACAGAGGCTATTACAGCAGAATAACTGGAATTTGCAAAATCAAAGAGAGTCCAGCTTATGACATGCTTTTTATTCAGACTCATTATAAATAGTAAGAACTCAGAGTTACGTAACCATCTTCACTTCTTTGATGGCATGATATAGTGTTTGAGCGGTTTCTTTTGCCGATATTCCAATGAGAATATCTAATATAGAGAGGCAAAAGCCTCGGAGTCCAGATCTTATCGGGACGAGAATGAGCAAAGACACTTTATCATGCCATTTATTCCCATTCAAAATAAAAATTAATTTGTTGATTAAAAATACAGCCTTCCTGTATTTATTCCAAATTAAAGTCTCAACTTTGAAGCCAGTTTTATTGCCTGAATCATGCTTGATGGATTCGCAATCCCTTTCCATGCAATATCATACGCTGTACCATGGTCAGGAGAAGTCCGGATAAATGGAAGTCCTACTGTCACATTCACCCCTTCATCAAAGGCGACCATTTTTAATGGAATCAGACCCTGGTCATGATACATACATACAATTATGTCAAACTCACCTTTGTATGCTTTATGAAAAACAGTATCCGGAGGGTGTGGACCTGACACTTGAATCCCCTCTCTCTCTGCCTTTTTTATAGACGGAATTATTTCTCTAATTTCCTCATCACCGAATAGCCCTGTCTCCCCGGCATGGGGATTCAGTCCGGCAACAGCTATTCTCGGACGCTTTATTCCAAGCATGTGACATGCCTTTTTTGTGAGACGAATAGTCTTTAATATCCTGTCTCTTGTGATTAATGCAGGAACGTTTTTCAATGGAGTATGGATTGTGACAAGAATAACTTTCAGCTGCCCGCCAATAAGCATCATCGCATAGTCTTTAGTATAAGTTAATTCAGCAAGCATCTCTGTATGACCAGGCCATTCAAAGCCGGCTATTTTCCATGATTCTTTTGATATAGGTGCTGTGACAATTCCATCAACCTGTTTTTCTAATGCCAGAACAACAGCCCTCTTTATGTAAAGAACAGATGCCCTGCCGCCCTCTGCAGTCGGTCTTCCTTTCTTAAATTTCTTGATCACCCCCATATCAATCAGATCAATGGCCCTACCCAAGAAGGTTAAATTAGATTCTTCAGGTGACTTGATAATCCTCAACTTTGCAGGTTCTTTAAGGAGTCTCAATGCCTCTTCCAAAGGAGTCCTGTCGCCGATAACAACTATTGAACTGCAGTCATTCATTGAGGCAAAACTAAGAGCCTTAACAATTATTTCTGGTCCGACCCCTCCGGGATCTCCCATAGTGATAGCAAGTCTTTTCATATCTGGCTATTATAGTATGGCAATATAATGATATAAATAAAGAGGATTTTAGCTTTTGGTCTGTATGAGCGAGGTTAAATAAATAATTCTGCCCAATGGGCAAAAGGGCATTTTCAGGCTAATGGAAAAATAAAGAAGACATACCTTTAAGGAGTTGTATTTCTAATATATTCCTCTATTCCTGTTAATACCTTCAGTCTTCTGTAAATATTTTTTGCTATGCCGAAGAGATTTACAGTATCTTCTTTATTGTAAAGAATGAGTAAGTCAAGGGCATTGTTATTGCCTCTTTCTGCTTCCTGCCATAGGAGAACAGCATCGTAACCATCCATCCCTTTGACTTCATCCTCTCTTTGTATATCAAAATGTTGTTCGAGCTTTTTGAGGCCACCCCTTAAACCAACTCTCCTGGCTCCAAAACAAAGGTCAAAATGTGGAATATCAAGTTTCAAGTGGCGGAAGCAAACTTTGAGGAAGGGTATATCGAAGACAGAACCATAGAAGGTTATCAGATATTTATATTTTGAAAGTTCCTCATTCAGTGCATCTGCTGTAAGGTTTTCCCCTCTTATAAAACACTTGTAGGCCTGTCCATCGTACATACCAACAACTGTTACATAACCACCGCTTGTAGGGGAAAGACCATTCGTCTCTATATCGAGACATACAGCATTATCCTTAAAGGCATCATAGAGCCTCCAGTGTTCAATTCTCTTAAGGGTGTGAGCAAAATACGCTGCATTTCCCTCATTGAGTTCAGCGTATGCAGAAAATAGTGTCTTGTCAAAAAGCCCTTTCCTCACTGGAGGAATAAATGAAGGGCACTTTGTGCCAAGAAAGTGATTCCATGTGAGGACGCCTTCCCTCCAAAGCCTCTTTTCCAGCTTCTGGCCTATTCCATCGAGAATGATAAAAGTATTTTTTATCATGGCTCATATTATACCTGATTCAATATAAATTCCAAACATCAAATTCCAATCATCTATTAGCAATCAGCAAATGGCTTAAAGTATGGAATTAAAATTATAGTCATTACAAAATATTGGGATTAAAATTCGGGATTTGATTATTTGGAATTTATTTTAATACGGGTAGACTATCACAAAAAAACGCCTTTATCATCTCTTTTCAACGCCACAGAGAAGACCGATCTTTTTAAGAACTTTTGTGTAACTCACAAACCATGGGTCATCTTGCTCCATTGGACATTTCCAATTTTCCAGCTCCTCCTGTCTCTTTTGCAATGCAAACTTTAAAATAGGCAATGATCTCTTGTCCCCGATTGCACCTAATACTCCGCAAAGAATACTAATTACAGTTCGATTTTTTTCCCACTCCTTTGCAAACTCATAAATCACTCGTGAAAGTTCAGTAACACAGGAATAGCCCATATTCATGAGCGTGCGAACAATAATTTTCTCTGCAGTATGACTTCGCGTAGCTTCCTTTGTGCAGGAAAATAGGATAGAAAGAAGCGCTTTTAATGCCTTATCACGATAAGGAGGGTATTCAAGCAAAACGCTTAAAAGACGTGCAGCATCGCTCTGGCTGATGCTAAGAGATGATGCTGCCAGAAAGATACATTCGCATGTCTGTAATGATAATCTTATCGTGGACAACTGCTTAATAGACTCCATGAACAATGGACTTGAAGGATACCTCAAAAGGGAACAAAGATATTCCTCAAAAGATGAAAACTTGCGGTCCACATGACAAATATTTTCAAGACCGCGCCGTACGAGTAAGGTTGCAAGAACAGTTAAAGGAAGGCCAAGCTGTAATGGTGCAAGCATGTCGACTATTAAAGAAACAAGTTTCACATTATCTTTAAAGTTTGGATAAAAGTGCTTTTCATAATATCTGCATTCCAAACAAATATACTTTTTTATGACCTGATGCATAACACGATCCAGTAAGAATTGGCCTTTCTCATTCTGAGGCCACGGTGCTTCTGCAAGAGGCATAAAGAGTATTGTTTCATATTGGGAACCGGGCTCTGGTATTGGTACTTCTATTGTCCTGTTTTCCGAACTTGCATGTTCGAAAAGGAGTGAAAGAAGCTCGGCATCTGTTAGTTCCAGACAAGTATTGATATCAACTACTTCAGACTTAAAATATTCACTGAGTGTATGCTGATTACCTGTCCCCATAGCCTATTCTCCTATCTTTATAGCTCTTACTTACCACTATAGTTTTATTAAACAACAATTTCATTACTGTGATTAATGTCACATAAGGTAATCTGGTATTCCATGTGTAAAACAGATTTGCCTTAGTCAATATCATGGTGGTATCAGGAAACCGGTCGAGGTTCGCAATCTTCTTAAGCAAAACATCAAAAATTTACAACCTCAATTCCTTATTTAAGTTAGAATATAAACCTCATGGAACCCATACTCACCGAGCTTTTCAATCTTACAAAAGAACCAAGGATAGCCTATTTTTCGATGGAGATAGGTATCCAGAACAATATCCCCACATACAGCGGAGGCCTTGGTGTGCTTGCAGGTGACACAATCAGGTCTGGTGCTGATCTTAAACTTCCCATGGTTGCTGTAACACTTGTCAGTAAAAAAGGATATTTCAGACAGGAACTTGATGAAAAAGGAAGACAGATAGAGTCTGCTGACCCCTGGGACCCCTCCCAATATACGACACTCCTTCCCACCAAGATATCTGTCCATATTGAAGGTAGGGATGTTGCTGTACAGGCATGGCTTTATAAAGTAAGAAGTTTGACAGGAGGGATTATCCCTGTCTTTTTCCTTGATACTGATGTGGAAGGAAATATTCCTGAAGATAGGGAGATTACCTCTTACCTTTATGGCGGAGACTTAGCATACAGGTTGAAGCAGGAGATAGTCCTGGGAATCGCCGGTGTAAGAATGCTCCACGAGATTGGTTTTGAGATTAAAAAATACCACATGAATGAAGGTCATTCAAGCCTCCTCACAATTGAACTTCTGAACATGTATAAACGGCCAATAGAAGATGTCTGGGATGAAAAGCTTGTATGGGATAAAGACAGGATAAAAGATCTATGCTTATTCACGACCCATACACCTATTGAAGCAGGCCATGATAAATTCCCTTATGATTTGGTTAGAAACATTATGGGAGAGTTGATACCTTTCGATATTTTGAAAGAAATCGGCGGGTATGACTACCTCAATATGACCCTCCTCGGTTTGAATCTCAGCGAATATGTAAACGGAGTTGCCAAAAAACACATGGAGGTCTCTCGTAATATGTTCCCTGGATATGAGATTGCAGCCATTACAAATGGTGTCCACTCATATACATGGACATTTGACAGCTTCAAAAGACTCTACGATAAGTATCTCCCTGGATGGGCTAACGAACCAGAATTATTTGTGAGGATTGGGCGTATTCCTGATGAAGAGACCTGGAATGCCCACATGGAAGCCAAAAGAAATCTATCTGATTACATCAAGGCTGAAACAGGAATTGAATTCAACCCGGAAATCCTCACAATAGGATTTGCAAGAAGGGCAACAGCATATAAGAGGCCTCACCTTCTTTTCAGTAATTTTGAAAGACTTGAGAGGATAGGTACAGGGAAACTTCAGATCGTCTTCGCAGGAAAGGCTCATCCAAAAGATGAGGCAGGTAAAGGGCTTATAGAACAGATATTTTCTTTCAAAGAGAGTTTAAAAGACAAGATTAAGATGGCCTATCTAAAAAATTATGATATGGAAATTGCCCTCAGGCTTGTTTCAGGTGTTGATATCTGGCTTAACACTCCTTTAAGGCCAAGAGAGGCCTCAGGCACAAGTGGGATGAAGGCAGCACACAATGGGGTATTGAACTTCAGCGTTCTTGACGGGTGGTGGATAGAGGGTCATATAGAGGGATTTACTGGTTGGTCTATCGGGCCAAGCCCTACAGAGACAGGACTCATAGAAAATATGGATACAAGAGATGCAGATGACCTTTACAGCAAACTTGAATATCTTATTATCCCTCTCTTTTATAACGACAGGATTGCTTGGATAAGGATGATGCAGAATGCTATAGGAAAAAATGCCTATTATTTTAATAGCCACAGGATGATGAGAAGATATGTCACTGATGCATATATCAGATGACCCACAGGGTCATTCCGAGCGAAGCGTCCTCCTCAGAGGATCCGCCGAGGCGGAAGGAATCTCAGATGAGATTGCCGCGCCCTCCGGGCTCGCAATGACAATGTAATAAAATGGATATTTTAAAAGTGATAGAAACAAATCTCGAAGCAACGGTGCAACTGCTATCAGAAGAAATAGGACCAAGGAGTTATAAGGATTTAGAGGAACTTGACAGGGCTGCTGATCTTATAGAAGAAAAAATGATTTCCCTCGGGTGTGATGTAAAAAGGCAGTCATTCATATTCATGGGGAACACCTACCACAACATAATCGGAGAACTGAGAGGTGATGAAGGCTCGGAAATCCTTGTTATAGGCGCTCATTATGATACAGTTCCGGGAACGCCGGGTGCTGATGACAATGCAAGCGGAATTGCTGGTCTCCTTGAGCTTGCAAGGCTCAATACCATTGAACCATGCTCAAAGACAGTCCGTTTTGTTGCCTTTACCCTTGAGGAGCCTCCATTATTTAAAACACGGCATATGGGCAGCTATATCTATGCTGAGAGTTTGTGTAAAGAAAATGTAAAAATCGAAGGTATGATATCCCTCGAAATGATTGGTTATTATTGCGATAGAAAGGGATGCCAGTACTATCCCTTTCACTTTTTTAAATGGTTTTATCCGGAAAAGGGAGATTTTATAGCCTTTGTGGGCAATATATCATCAAAGGCATTTACAAAAAAGGTTAAAAATGCCTTTCACAGGACAGCAACCTTGCCTGTAGAGTCCCTCAATACTATATCCCTTGTCCCTGGAGTAGACTTTTCTGACCATTCATCATTCTGGGATTTCGGCTATTCTGCTTTCATGATAACAGACACTGCTTTCTATAGAAATCCTCACTACCATACTGCAGGAGATGAGGCTGATACGCTCGATTACAAAAAGATGGCCCTCCTGATATATGGACTAAAATCTGCCCTTATTCCTTCATCTTTCTGACATAAGCTCCAAGTCTCAGGAGCTTTTCTTCCATCTTTTCATATCCTCTTTCGAGGTGATAAATCCTGTGAATAACAGTCTCTCCTTCAGCTGCGAGGGCTGCTACAATCAGGGAAGCACTTGCCCTTAAATCAGTTGCCATTAAAGGCGCTCCCTTCAGTCTCGAAACCCCCTTTACCATTGCTGTACTACCTTCGACAGTAATATCAGCCCCCATCCTTTTCAGTTCCGCCACATGCATAAACCTGTTTTCAAAAATGGTCTCCTTGATCATGCTTGTGCCTTCAGCCATGCTCATAAGGGCCATAAACTGCGCCTGCATATCTGTTGGGAAACCCGGATAAGGCATTGTCTTTATATCAGTAGCCTTTGGTCTCGAAGGCCCTATCACCCTTATTCCCTCAGTTCTGTGCTCAAAAACAAGACCTGCCTCTTTAAGTTTTATTATGGGAGCATCGAGGTGCTCCAGCTTGCACCCTTTAATAATGATGTCACCTCCAGTAATGCCTGCGAATATCATAAAGGTTCCTGTTTCGATCCTGTCCGGGATTACAGAGTAGTTAAGAGGTCTTAGTTCATCCACACCTTCTATTTCTATCACACTCTCTCCTGCCCCTTTTATTTTTGCTCCCATTGAGATAAGGGCATTTGCAAGATCTACAACCTCGGGCTCCCTTGCAGCATTCTCCAGCAACGTCATACCTTTTGCAAGAGTTGCAGCCATCATAAGGTTTTCAGTACCTGTAACAGTTGGGATATCAAAATAAACAGATGCTCCTTTCAATCTCTTTGCCTTTGCCATGACATACCCTGACTCGAGCTCTATCTTTGCACCCATTTTTTCAAAACCCATAAGATGAAGGTTAATAGGTCTTGCACCGATGGCGCATCCGCCTGGAAGAGAAACCTTTGCTTTCCCGAATTTTGCAACTAATGGTCCGAGGACAAGGATGGATGCACGCATTGTCCTCACAAGTTCATAGGGTGCCTCGAATATTCTGATCCTCTCTGTATTGATGACAGTTTTATTATCTTCATGGGAGAATTCTGCACCGAGGTGTCTGATAAGTTGACCGATCGTGAGTACGTCTTTCAGATTTGGGACCCGGCTTACCATGCTGGTACCTGAAGCGAGGAGAGAAGCAGCTACGATGGGAAGGGCTGCATTCTTTGCACCGCTTATCTCAACTTCGCCCTTGAGTCTTTTACCACCACGAATAACAAGTTTGTTCAAAATATCACCTCACTGATTGCATTAGATTTTACCCTAATTGCAACTAATTTGTAGATGAACCTAAAATAGAAAGAGCAATGAGACGCATTTTACATGTTGATATGGATGCCTTTTTTGCTGCTGTTGAGCAGATGAGACATCCTGAGTTAGTCGGTAAACCTGTGATAATAGGTGGCGCTGGCGACCCGACAATGCGTGGTGTTGTGTCAACTGCTTCTTACGAGGCAAGGAAATATGGTATCCATTCTGCAATGCCTCTGCGTAGGGCTTACAGGTTATGTCCTGAGGCTATCTTTCTTCCGGTTGATTATGATGAATATATGAGGGTATCTGAAAAGATAAAAGATATTCTCAGAAGCTTTACTCCTCTTATTGAAAACGTAGGGATTGATGAAGCCTTTCTTGATATCACAGATATTGATATGGAATCTGAAGAGGTAGCAAAAAAGATAAAAGAGAGAATAAAAAAAGAAGTAGGTCTCACATGTTCTATAGGTATAGGCCCGAATAAATTAATTGCCAAGATTGCATCGGATATGAAAAAACCCGATGGCCTCACCATAATCTCTGAGGAAGATATCAAAGGTACGATCTGGCCATTACCTGCAAGGAAACTATGGGGTGTGGGTCCTAAAACAGAAAGACGCTTAAATGAGATGGAAATTCTTACCATAGGAGACTTAGCCTCAGTCCCACTTGAAAGTCTCACAGAGGATTTTGGTAAGTCCTATGGTAATTATCTCTATGAATCATCAAGGGGAGTAGACGAAAGTCCTGTAATAACATACTGGGAGCCAAAATCAATAAGCAGAGAAACAACATTTCAGATAGACACAGACAACTGGAATGTGATAGCAAAAAATCTCGCAGAACTTACGAAGGATGTTGTTGATACCATGAAGGAGTCTGGTTATAAAGGGAAGACCGTTACAGTTAAGATAAGGTTCAGTGATTTTAATACCTACACGAGAGCAAAAACCCTTGATGATTTTTCTGATTCTCTGGAGATCATAAGAAAGGCTGCCTTCGAAGCCCTCGGGAGGATTGAATTAAAAAAGAAAGTAAGACTTGTCGGCGTCAGAGTCAGTAGCCTCAAGAAGATAGAAAAGTAGCACTTTCATATTGCCTTAACAAAAACTACTGAGCTATACTTTTTGAAAGGATAGGATTTTGGTTCTGGAGGAAGAATGCCTTTTCTTGGTGAACTCTTTATAAGTGAAATATTAAAGAAACCTGTGCTCGACCCAAAGGGTGATGAACTCGGCAGGGTTAAAGACCTTGTGATTGTAAGGGGTGAGCCACTGCCAAAAGTCTCTTCTCTCATCATAGAGAAAAAAAGGGTGATTTATAACCTCCCCTGGCTTGATCTGAATATATTTAACAAGAGAATAATCTCTGCAAACATTTACAGCGAAGCCCTTCAGCCGTATGAGCTCAATGAGGAAGACCTCCTTTTAGTAAGGGATATCCTCGATAAACAGATTGTTGACATAAATGGTGCAAAAGTGGTGAGAGTGAATGACGTAAAACTCGAGGGATATGACACAGAGGCTATCCTTATTGCTGTTGATGTAGGCATGAGAGGGATAATGCGGAGGCTCGGGGTCGAAAGGGGTGGAGAGGATTTGATGAGGCTCTTTAAAAAACATATTCCTTATCATCTTATAAGCTGGAATTACATACAAACACTTGAACCAAAACTAACAACAATATCTCTAACCGTTCCGAGACAGATGCTGGCAGACTTACACCCTGCTGATATTGCAGATATCATCAGCCAGTTCTCTCATAAAGAAGGTGCAACCTTTTTTAGTGACCTTGATGTAGATGTAGCAGCAGAGGCTCTATCAGAGCTTAAACCAGAAACCCAGGTAGATATTATCAGCGAGATGGACACAGATAAAGCAGCAGACATCATCGAAGAGATGCCACCTGATGAAGCGGCTGATATCTTAAGTGACCTTCCAGTAGATAAGGCAAAAGAGATTCTCGAGAGTATTGAAAAGGAAGAGGCTGAAGATATTCAGGAACTGCTCAGTCACGAAGAGGATACAGCAGGTGGTTTAATGACAAATGTATTTATCGCATATCCTCCAGAGACTACTGTGAGGAAGGCGATAGAGAACTTCAAACGAGATGCAGAGGTATTTGAGACAGTCTATTATATCTATGTCATGGATACCAATGAAAAACTCTTTGGTGTTGTTTCCTTACGGGATATGATCCTTGCTGATCTTGATGCAAAACTCTCGGATATCATGGCAACGAAACTCAAAACGGTTACTCCGGAGACTGATGAAATGGAGGTTGCCGGGATTATATCAAAGTATAACCTCCTTGCCATTCCCGTTATTGACACTGAGGGATTTATCCTCGGCATTGTTACCATAGATGATATCATTGACAGGATCCTGCCACCATCTGCAAAGCGTAAAAGGAGGAAGGTGTGAGCCTCCGGAAAAAAATTGTCATATTTTTATCGGTAATGGGGCCAGGGATAATAACCGCAAACGTTGACAACGATGCAAGCGGTATCGCCACCTATTCCGTAGCAGGCGCCCGTTTTGGATATGCCCTCCTCTGGATTTTGATACCCACGACAGTAGCTCTTGTTGTAATACAGGAAATGGTTGCAAGAATGGGTGTTGTCACAGGCAAAGGGCTCTCAGACCTCATCAGGGAAAACTATGGCGTCAGGTCAACTTTTTTCATGATGACGGTTCTCTTCATCGCAAATTTCGGAAATACCGTCGCTAATTTTGCAGGATGGGCTGCAAGCATGGAGATACTCGGCTTCAGCA